>CAYUGX010000158.1:0-11359 GCA_964444375.1 uncultured Porphyromonadaceae bacterium
TTTAGGTTTGTTGACCGTAAATGCATTGACGGCGGCTAACTCAGTTATCATTCCGGTGCAGTGTGAGTACTTTGCGCTCGAAGGATTGGGTAAGCTGTTGAATACAATCAAAATCATCCAAAGCAGGCTCAATCCAGAGTTGGCTATTGAAGGCTTTTTACTCACGATGTATGATGCCCGTCTGCGTCTATCCAATCAGGTATTTGATGAGGTGAAAAAGCATTTCCAACAAATGGTTTTTGAAACCATCATCAGGCGAAACATAAAACTGGGTGAAGCCCCCAGTTATGGTAAACCGGTAGTGATGTATGATGCCGACTCGAAAGGATCAATAAACTATCTCAATCTGGCACGTGAGTTGCTTCAAAAAAATGGACTTACTGAAATGGATGAGTCGGAAAAGACTCTCCAAGAGAACGAAAATGACGAGTAGATTTTGAGCAATAAACAGATTATTTTATGGTAGCTAAGAAGAGCGCATTAGGGAGAGGGTTGGGAGCATTAATTGAGGATGCATCCATCCAACCGGCTGCCTCAATTAATGAGATTCCAATCAGTCAAATTGAAACCAATCCCTTTCAGCCAAGGGAGAAGTTTGATGATGAAGCACTAGAAGAATTGGCTGCTTCAATTCGGGAACTTGGTATTATTCAGCCCATTACAGTCAGGCAAGTGGCTGATGAGAGCTACCAATTGATTACCGGTGAGCGCAGGTTTCGTGCTTCTATTCGAGTTGGACTTAAGACGATTCCGGCCTATGTACGTAAGGCGGATGATCAAGCCATGCTTGAGATGGCTTTGGTGGAGAATATCCAGCGCGAAGATCTGGATGCCATTGAGGTTGCCATCTCTTACCAACGTCTCATCGATGAGTGTAAATTAACACAGGAAAACCTGAGTGAACGCGTTGGAAAGAAACGTTCAACAGTATCGAATTATCTAAGACTGTTGAAGTTGCCGGCCCAGATTCAACTGGGAATTCGCAATCATGAATTAACCATGGGGCACGCACGGGCTCTGATCACTATTGATGACATTGAACGGCAACTGAAAATCTACGGAAAAGTACTTAAGAATGGCCTGTCTGTTCGCCAAACAGAAGAAATGGTCAGAGAGAAGAAGGCCACTCCAAGCAAAAGAAAAAATGATCAAACCAATGAACCGCTGGAGTATCAGAAACTAAAAGACCAATTAAGTCGTTACTTTAGTACCCCGGTAGATTTCAAGAGAAACCAGTATGGGAAAGGAAACATCGTCATACCTTTCAGCTCGGATGCAGATCTCGAACGGATTATCGGAATCCTGGATCAACTCGATCAATAAGAGTCTGAACCCACTTATACATACACCGAGAGCTTGTCTAATAGGTTTTGTGCTTTGCCTATTTCTGAGTTTTTCTTTGTCGGTAAATGCACAGGATGAAGGAAAGGCCAAAGCTGATTCCAGTAAAATAGCTCGGCTCAATACCAGACCCGACAGCAGTCGATTATTTCAGTTTCGTCAAAAGATCGAGTCAAGCAAATTAGTGAAACTGATTCAGTCAGAAGAGCACTCCCCAGGTAAGGCTGCCTTATTCTCTGCCGTTGTTCCCGGATGGGGGCAAGCCTATAATCGAAAGTACTGGAAAATACCCATCGTTTACGCCGGATTGGCTGCTGTGGGCTATTTTGTAGTTGATAACCAAAAGGGATATAGCATCTGCCGAGATGACTACATTCGACTCCACCAAGATACAAGTGCTGCCGTGCTCCAGAATCCCTATGGACTCACTACCAAGTCTGCACTGCTGCAGCAAATGAGTGCGTTTCGTGATGATAGAGATTTATTTGTCTTGATCACAGCAGCTGTGTGGGGATTAAATGTGTTAGATGCCAATGTAGATGGTCATTTTTTCAACTACGATGTCAGTGATGACCTGAGTTTGAATATTTCTCCTGCCATATTTAGAATGCCGGGTCGTAATGATTATATTGGTTTAAATTTAGTGTTTGAACTGCACTGAGCGATTAGACCAAAAAAATCAGGTAGACTTGGAAAACTATCCGCCCTTCAAAATAGCGATCAGTTTTATAGTGGTTATAGGGGTGGTATACCTATTTCGTTTATTTATTGGACAAGTGCCGATTGAAGTGGGGCAGCAAGCCATTTCCGTCCCCGACATTCATGAACAAATAACAACTCAAAACCTGAGTAAAACGCCTCTAGTTGTTGATCCAGTGAAGGTACCCAGTGACCTCAACACAAGCCGTGAATTGAAACACAATAAGGCCGATCGGGTTTCAGAAATCCCACACTTTATTAACACCATTCCTCTAATTGATCCAATTCGTACTCAATCAACCCTGATCCCATTTTATTCAGCGTTGAAAAGAACACAGGATAATGGTGAGCGAACGAGGATCTTTTTTTACGGGGATTCACAAATTGAGGGTGGACGAATCGTGCGATTTCTTCGCCAATTCCTGCAAGAAGCATTTGGCGGATCGGGCATGGGCTTGCTATGTCCTGTAGAACGCGTATACGTTAATCTTGATTACGAGATTGAAGCGAGTAAACATGGCCAAAAGGTACAACTCTTGCCAGGGAAACCAGCTTTAAAAGGGAAACCATATGGAGTAGGTTTGTATTATGCTCTGTTTACCAGTGATCGGGCCGAGTTTGCGATTAAACCCCGTCAAACACTAGACACCAAACCTTATCATAATCAGGGAATAGTGTATTACAGAAACCCAGGTACCTCAGCCACCTTAACACTATCGACAGATTCCGGTAATCAAGACATTAGCCTGCCCGCCACAACAGATATTCAGGCTGTTCCATTTAGGACTTTACCTTCAGATGAAGCTGTTCATTTTGCCCTGTCACAGGGGGAGAACCTGACCATAAGCGGGATATCATACGAATCAAGTGGAGGTATTATCGTCGATCAGTTTCCTTTGCGTGGAAGTGCTGGGCTGGAATTCAGTTCAGATGATTTTGAGTCATTCCGGTCTCATGCAGCCCTATTAAACCCTGATTTGGTCATTTTACAGTATGGTATCAATGTGGTGCCAGCCAGACGTTCTAACTTCGACTATTACCGACAATTGCTGATCAGGGAGATTAAAGCTATCAGAGAAATGATGCCTGACGATATTCCAATTGTTCTAATCGGTGTCTCTGATATGGCTAGAGCTCTGAACGGACAAGTTAGACCCTATGAATCCGTCAACAAGGTTTCAATGGCTATGGCTGCCTCAGCCAGACAAAGTGGTGCAGTTTTTTTTGATCTTCTCACTTTCATGGGTGGCCCTGGAGCGAGTGTCGATTGGGTGAATAGTGATCCACCCCTATTGCGGCAAGATTATACTCATTTTACTATTGCTGGTGGAGCTCTTGTTGCTGAGGAGCTGTTCAAGCTATTGATGTCAGGTTATGAGCAATTTATAAGTGATCAGGGAGATGGCCGGTAAGTGGTATGACATATTGCTCTACGATCCAGGTAATCCCATGTATTTTACCAGCTTACTGTTTTGGCTTTTGTTTGCTGCAGTTTTGTTGGTCTACTCTTTTTTCTATAAGAAAGCTTTGCATCGGAATGCATACCTGCTTGTTGTAAGCTTGTTTTTTTATTACAAAGCAGGTGGATTATTCTTCTTTATGCTTGTGGTTTCAACTCTTGCCGATTACTTTATTGGGCTCGCGATCCATCGACAAGAAGCAGGTAAAAAGAAACTTTTTCTACTGGTACTCAGTTTGTTTATTAATTTGGGCATTCTGGTCTATTTTAAATATGCCTATTTCTTTGCAGATCTGTTGGCCAGTCTGACCGGATCAGACATTCTGGTCACCAATTTTCTTGCGGCGGGTTGGAACAAAATAACCGGAGCGGGCTTGAATATAAACCAGATTGTTCTCCCCGTTGGAGTTTCATTTTATACATTTCAAACCATATCATATACAGTTGATGTGTATCGAGGCAAAGTTGAGCCTGTTAAACGCCTGGCGGATTTTGGATTCTATGTATCCTTCTTCCCGCAGTTGGTGGCGGGACCTATAGTGCGGGCCGCTGCTTTCATTCCTCAATTGTACCAAAAATATCAACTCACTCGCAGGCAGGTATGGCATGCTATTTACTTGATCTTAGGAGGATTAATAAAGAAAATGGTTATTGCTGATTTTCTGGCACTTCAAGTAATTGTGTATTCGAAAATCCTGGCTTGTATTCTGGTCTCGAAAATCTACTTGCGGTCTACAGCTATGCCATTCAAATATTCTTTGATTTCTCAGGCTATACCGATATAGCCATAGGGGTGGCCTTGCTGATGGGATTCAAGTTGCCAATCAATTTTAATGCACCTTATCAGGCAGTGTCTATGGCTGATTTTTGGCGCAGGTGGCACATTAGCCTATCGAGTTGGCTAAGAGATTACCTTTACATTCCACTCGGAGGCAATCGCAAAGGCAAAGTGAGAACTCAGACGAACCTTATGATAACCATGTTGCTGGGAGGATTATGGCACGGAGCGCACTGGCGTTTTCTTCTGTGGGGAGCTTATCATGGCATTCTCCTAGTTTTAGGACGGATGTTAAAGCTTAATATGGTGAATGCATGGCCAGCTTGGTTGAAGCGTTTTTTTGTTTTTCATCTCATAGCATTTGGATGGATCCTGTTTCGTGCTCCCAGCCTTGATTCAATCGCTTTACTTGGGCAACAAATCGTAAACTCAATGGGATGGAGTGATTTGCTGGGATTTATCAGTGCCTATGCCTTACCATTACTCTTTCTCACAATCAGTTTTGTTTTTGTTAGCCTCCCATTGAGGTGGGTAGAAAACTTTAGGGGATATTACATTTCAAGGCCTTATTGGTTAAAAATCCTTTCTATATTGGTTGTGTTGCTGCTGATTTTTATCTTTCAGTCAACCGAGATGGTGCCATTTATTTATTTCCAGTTTTAAGAGGGGAATACCTACATTTGTATGAATCATCAACATTATGGCAAAAGAACAATTGCATAAGCTTTGGGAGATGATCGGTCTCCGATATACTTCCCATCCCTGGCACGGCGTTTCCCTTGGTGATAATGCCCCAGATGAGGTAACCGTTTTTGTTGAAGTAGTGCCAACTGATACAGTAAAATACGAGATTGATAAAGGCACTGGATTTCTTAAAGTTGATCGGCCCCAAAAATTCTCAAACTACTTACCGGCTCTATATGGATTTATTCCTCAAACCTATTGTTGGGAGAACGTTGCCGAGCTGTGTCGTTCTAAAACAGGGCGTAAGGATGTAATGGGAGATGGTGATCCATTGGACATTTGTGTATTGACAGAACGAAATGTGCCACACGGAAATTTATTGATCAAAGCCATACCGATTGGAGGATTCAGAATGATTGATGGAGGAGAGGCCGATGATAAAATTATTGCCATCCTAAAAAATGACGAGGTTTACCAGCATTGGCGAGATGTAGAATATATTCCAGAGACGCTAATCTCTCGACTAAAGCATTATTTTCTCACCTATAAAGACATGCCCGGTAGTGAGGCGTCAAAACGCTGCGAGATTACTCATATATATTCAAGAGAAGAAGCCCACGGTGTTATTCGACGTAGCATTGAGGACTACCAGCAGCGGTTTGGGAATGTTGAAGAAGAATTAACTTCAGCACTGTGGGATGCCCTGGATTGTGATGAAGTGAGAAAGCTATTGCGGACGGGGGATAAAAGTAAGTAAGTCGTTGATTAGTAGATTATCCGATTCAACAACATGATCTGCCCTTGAATAGAAAGGTTCTCTTCTCCTGATCTCCCTCCGGATGTAATCCTTCAATTCATCGTCTGTTTTACCTTTAAGTAGCGGCCGGGGATTAAATGATCTTTTTAATCTGACCGCCAATTCCTCGATAGACAATCGCAAATATACACAGTGTCCATGATCAAGCATCAGGTCTATGTTGTCGAAAAAACAGGGTGTACCACCTCCAACAGCTAGAACCAATTCATTTGCATTTTCGAGAATACCCACAAGGGCTTCACGTTCTTTTTCTCTAAAACTGTTCTCACCTTCTTCGTCGAAAATTTGAGGGATTGGTTTTTCCCAGTTTGCTTCGATATGTTTATCGAGATCAATAAAGTGCCATTGCCATGCCGTGGCCAGACTTCGTCCTAGTGTTGACTTACCTGAACCCATGAAACCCATTAAAACCAGGCATGATTTTTTCATGTTATCACCAATTGAGAGTCATCTGCTGATCTGAATCCAGGTCTTCATTATTGTCTCCATTATTGTCTTCATTGCTTTGTTCGGGTACCTTGGAGTGTGTTTCTGTTTCAGGTACCACGATATCGGGTTCATCTTCGATTTCTTCAATGGTCAGGTCTTCCTGAACTTCCTCTTTTTTGAAGAAATCATCTCCGTAGTGAGCAACAATCAAGTCATCAGTAGCCTCAGTCGGCTCTTCTTCAACAATCTCTTTGATTTCAAGTGTTGTTAATCGTTTGCCCCTTGCTTTGTGACTCTTAATGGCGATAAACTCAACTGCTGCGATCGAATCAGGTTCTTTGTCCTTATTTTTCCCTCCAAACAGCAAGGTAAAGTTTGGAAATAGGTCAAGACTAAGGTGCACTAACTTTGAGTTAGCGTGCTCACCAATAAAGCGCTGAGCTTTGCCATTGGTGCTGCCATCTATTTGGAAGCGCTTCAAGTAATAATACTCCTGGTCACCGTCAAAAAATACACAGGAATATACATTGGATGAATCGTATTTGTCGATGATAAGTATGTCGTCTTCGAAATGATTTGACAGATCGTAATTGCAGAGCCTGAACTGACCAGATTGTGTAATTACCAGGATGCGGTCCTCACCAGAAAACTCTCCCACATAATCTCCCCTCGAGTCTGCGTTAAGTCGCTTGACATCATGATCAAACCAAATTTGTCGGCCACCCAGGGTTGATACGCCCTTTTCTTTCAGACTAATTTTTTGAATCGAATGCTTGGTGAGGATATTACCCATGGCATTGCGGTTCTTGATAGAGAGTTCGCTGAAATCAAACTCAATATGCAATTTCTTTAGCTTGGGTTTTGGCCGTAAGTTTACCCTGATACTTTCTGCTTCACCATTCGGATTAACCGAATAATAGATAATTTTTGACCCATCCATACCCTTCGTGAGGTCATATTCTTTGTCCCGGGTTACACCGACAATAGCAAATCGTTTAACATAAGTAGCTCCACCCCGTCCGTCACGATAGGCTATATTGTATATCGTTCGGTTGTCATTCTTCTTGAAAAGTCCAACATGAATCACATTCTTTCCCATGAAAGCTTTGGCGCTGACTTTGGTAACAAGATAGGATCCATCTTTCCTGATGATGATGATATCGTCAATGTCTGAACATTCAAACAGGAAGTGGTCTTTTTTCAATGATGTACCAATAAACCCTTCACTGAAATTTGCATACAATTTCTCATTAGCTACAACCACCTTTGTGGCTTCGATATTGTCGAAACTTCTGATCTCTGTTTTTCGTTCCCTGCCTTTACTGAAACGTTTCTTCAGGCTCTTAAAATAGTCAATGGCATAAGGTATCAGATGATCGAGGTGGTGTTGAACCTGTTTGAGCTCTTCTTCAATGGCTTTAATGTGTTCGTCGGCCTTAAAGGCATCGTATTTAGATATCCTTTTTATCCTGATTTCTGTGAGTTTGGTGATATCATCTTTTGTTATCTCCCTTTTAAAAAGCTTTTTAAAAGGATCGAGCCCTTGATCTATGGTTGAAATAATACACTCCCATGTTTCGCAATCTTCGATGAGCAGGTAGAGGCGGTTCTCGATGAAAACTTTTTCAAGCGAAGATAGGTGCCAGTCTTCTTCCAGCTCATGTTTTCTGATAAGTAACTCTTCTTTTAGCAGACCAACCGTGTTGTCGGTTGAGGTTTTCAGTATCTCTGAAACACCAACAAATCTAGGTTTATCCTCTGAGATGACGCAGCAATTCGGTGAAATAGAAATTTCGCAATCGGTGAAAGCGTAAAGGGCATCAATGGTTTTATCAGTCGAGACATTTGACGCCAGGTGAATCAGGATTTCAACCTGATCGGAGGTGTTGTCATCAATTTTCTTAATCTTTATTTTGCCCTTTTCATTGGCTGAGATGATCGAATCAATGAGGCTGCCTGTTGTTTTTCCAAAGGGTAGCTCAGTTATAGCCAATGTTCGCTTGTCTTCCTTTACAATCTTTGCTCGTACACGGATTTTTCCACCACGCAGACCGTCCTGATACCGACTGAAATCACCCAGACCGCCGGTTGGGAAATCCGGTAGGAGGATAAAATCTTCTTCTTTTAAATAGGCAATTGAAGCGTCGATGAGCTCATTGAAATTATGCGGGAGTATTTTAGAGGCGAGCCCAACGGCTATCCCTTCAACCCCTTGTGTTAGCAATAAGGGAAACTTAACCGGTAAGTTGACAGGTTCCTTGTTTCTCCCATCGTACGATGATTTCCATTCGGTAGTTTTGGGGTTGAATACTACTTCCTGTGCGAATTTCGACAAGCGAGCTTCTATATACCTGGGAGCAGCTGCTCCATCGCCGGTTAGAATATTGCCCCAGTTTCCTTGTGTGTCTACCAGCAGTTCTTTCTGTCCAAGCTGAACCAGAGCATCCCCAATCGAAGCATCGCCGTGTGGATGAAACTGCATGGTGTGTCCAATAATATTGGCAACCTTGTTGAATCGGCCATCATCAAGCCTTCGCATTGAGTGTAGAATTCGTCGTTGAACGGGTTTGAGCCCGTCGTATAAATGAGGTACATCACGCTCAAGGATAACATAGGATGCGTATTCCAGAAACCAATTCTTATACATCCCGGGTAAAAAAGTAATGTCTTTTTTACGCCCGTTACCGTTCTCCTGTTCTAAATCGGTATCGTTTTCTTCTTGTGGTATATGTGCCAGGTTCTTTTCGTCAGTCATTGTCAAAACTCTTCAATTCTAAAGCGGTGCTTCTTCTTCCTCAATTACCAGATTATCGATGATAAATTCCTGGCGGGTAGGTGTATTTTTACCCATGTAAAACTCCAGCATTTTTTCGATAGCATCCTCTTTTCGCATGAGAACAGGTTCCAGGCGGATGTCATTACCAATGAAATATTTGAATTCATCGGGGGAAATCTCACCCAAACCTTTAAATCGAGTGATTTCAGGTTTGCCTTTCAGTTTCCTGATCGCCTTTTCCTTTTCTGGGTAGCTATAACAATAATAGGTTTTTTGCTTGTTGCGTACTCTGAACAACGGGGTTTGCAAGATGAATAGATGACCATTTTTAATGAGATCGGGGAAGAACTCAAGAAAAAAGGTAATCAATAACAAACGGATATGCATGCCATCTACATCGGCATCAGTAGCGATTATTACATTGTTATAACGCAAATCTTCAATACCTTCTTCAATATTGAGGGCTGCCTGTAGCAAGTTAAACTCCTCATTTTCATAGACCAATTTTTTTGTCTCTCCGAAGGTGTTTTTTGGTTTTCCTTTCAGACTGAAAACGGCTTGAGTGGCTACATCCCGGGCTTTAGTAATTGAACCTGAAGCTGAATCTCCCTCGGTAATGAAAATGGTGGTGTCTTGCCTTCGGTCGTGCTTCGAATTGTAATGCACTTTGCAGTCTCTGAGTTTTTTATTGTGAAGCGATGCTTTCTTTGCGCGTTCACGAGCAATTTTTTTTATCCCAGAAATCGCCTTTCTTTCTTTCTCCGAATCCAGTATTTTTTTATGCAGAATTTCTGCTATTTCCGGATTTTTATGTAAGTAATTATCGAGATGTTTTTTCAGGAAATCCACCACGAAATTACGGATCGAAATGCCGCCTGGGCCAAGATCCTTCGATCCCAATTTTGTTTTTGTCTGTGATTCAAAAACGGGTTCTTCAACTTTGATGCTGATTGCGGCAACAATTGATGTTCTAATATCAGCTGCGTCAAAGTCTTTTTGGTAGTGATCTCTTACTGTTTTTACGAGGGCTTCTCTGAATGCTAGTAGGTGTGTTCCACCCTGCGTGGTGTGTTGGCCATTGACGAAAGAATAGTACTCTTCTCCATATTGATTGCCATGGGTTAGGGCGACTTCGATATCTTCATCCTTGATATGGATAATGGGATATAAGCCGTCATGACTCATTTTGGTTTGTAAAAGATCGAGCAAGCCATTTTTAGAGAAGAATTTTTCTCCGTTGAAGCGAATAGTTAGACCTGCATTCAGGAAAACATAATTCTTGAGCATGTTGGCGACATACTCGTGAAGAAAACGATAATTCCCAAATATCTTTCGATCAGGTACAAAACTGATCTCAACACCTGATTCTTCGTCAGTCGAGCTAAGTTTTCTATCAACTGTCAAATTTCCCTCTGTGAATTCAGCCAGCTTCTCCTTTCCTTCCCTGAATGAGCGTATCTTAAACGAGCTGGTCAATGCATTGACCGCCTTTAGTCCGACTCCATTCAATCCCACTGATTTCTTAAATACTTTCGAGTCATATTTGGCACCGGTATTCATTTTTGAAACAGCGTCAACCACTTTTCCCAACGGGATTCCGCGTCCATGGTCTCTGACTCTAACCAATTTATCTTCAATGGATATGTCGATGAGTTTTCCATTACCCATCATGAATTCATCAATAGAATTATCTATCACCTCTTTGATCAGAACATAAATCCCATCATCATGAGAAGACCCATCGCCTAATTTACCGATATACATACCTGGTCTAAGCCGGATATGTTCTTTTGGCTCGAGCGTCTTAATCGACTCTTCAGAATATTGTTCAATCTGCTTTTCTGCCATAGTGGCAAAGATACTAAAAAGGCCTCCGCGTCATGAAACAGGTTATCAACAGATCTATTAACAGGTCTGGTTTTCAGGCGATTTGAAGAATGAATTTTTGAAGGGCTTAGTGATAAGAATAATGTAGTTCTCTTACAAAGGCTTAATTGATTTCCTTGATCATCTGGTTGTTATCATCATACTCAAATCGACTCTGATATTCAAGCTCATTTCCGGCCGAATATCTTTCCTCTAAAACAGCATTTCCTTGGGCATCATATTCGAAAGTGAAGAAGAATTTTCCGCTGAAGTTTTGTTTAATGACCTGGCCGTTAGCATCGTATTCAACTTTAAGAAAATCAGACAATTTGCCTTTTCTGTTCAAATTTGCCCGATACGAGATTAAACCATTTCCATTGTATTCATACCGTGTTTCGATTTCAAGTTTTCGTTTGGGATTCAGCTGTTTTCGATTGACTAAAAGACCACCTTCGTTGTAGGTATAGGTAAAGGCCTGGACCAACAACAGCTCTTTGACACTCCAAGCCT
>CAYUGX010000159.1:0-11206 GCA_964444375.1 uncultured Porphyromonadaceae bacterium
GCATGCTGTTTTTCAGTGAGCAGCTCACATTGATTAAATTAACCGGAATAGTATTGGCTTTTGCAGCCTTGTTTTTATCGGTCTATAAACCCGGACAGATGAAACGGCAAATCTTATTTTGGCTGTTACCTCTGTCACTCTTTGTGGGCAACGGCCTGGTTGATAGCATCATTAAATATGCACAAGCTACCTATATTGCAAATTCAGACGTATTCCTGTTCAATAGTTTTGTTTTTAGTTTTGCCTTGCTTTCGGGTTTATTGATTCTTCTTGCCTCTCGTTCAAGCAAAATGGCGATAAATAGAAAGCAAAAAGCAAAGCAAGTGGGTAGTTTCGGCAAGGTGGCCTTATGGGGAGTCTTGTTGGGGCTAATTAATTTTGGATCACTTTGGGCAATGGTTTCGGCGTTGAATTCAAGCATTGAGAGTTCTGTCGTTTTTTTGTTGAATAATACGGGTGTGGTTGTACTGGCATCACTCATTGGCTTTTTTATCTATCATGAAAAAACTACCCGACTGAATCTATTAGGTATTATTTTAGCGCTTGGTTCGATTGTGCTTTTAACCTATTCGACCTATGGAAATTAAATCGGATGAATATTTAAGTATTCGTGCCCAGTCTTCTGGAACATACAAAGAAAAGGGAAGTAAGTTCATTGCTCTTGCTTTTCCAGTTTGTACTGAACAGGATGTGAAGTCTATTCTGCACAAGCTACGCAAAGAGTATCACGATGCTCGTCATCATTGCTATGCTTATCGCTTCGGTCACACCGGAGAGACATACCGGGCCAATGACGATGGTGAACCATCTGGAACCGCCGGAAAGCCGATTCATGGGCAATTGGTGTCGTTCAATTTAACGGATGTGCTCATTGTTGTAGTTCGGTATTTCGGAGGTACCAAACTGGGTGCTTCGGGATTGATCAATGCCTACCGAACAGCTGCCAGAGAGGCTATCGAAGAGGCCACCATTGTGGTTCATACCCTGGTCCATGAGTTTTCTATTCGATTTACCTACAACGAGCTCAATCAGGTCATGCGTATATTGAAAGATGAGGGGGCTAAAATGGGCGAGCAATACTTTGCTGAAGACTGCAAATTGTCTTTTAGCATCAGGCAGAGCAAATCAGAAAGCCTATCCGACAGGCTAAGGAAAATGCATAAGTTGGAAATATTGAGCTGTGAATAAATTGTTATAAAATGGTTAAGAGAGGCCGTTTTTTGGCCTAACCTATCACTATTTTTAAACAGTTAATAATCCCTCAACCTTGTAGCATGAAGAACAAAAGCCTTGTCTCGATCTCAGATTATAGTGCTCAGGAAATCAAACTAATACTCGATCTGGCTGCCGACTTTGAAAAAGATCCATCTCAGCGCTTGCTTGAACAATACGTGGTAGCATCCCTGTTTTTTGAACCTTCAACACGAACCCGACTCAGTTTTGAATCGGCAATCAATCGTCTTGGTGGTCGGGTAATCGGATTTTCTGAAGCCTCATCCACCAGCGTATCCAAAGGAGAGAGCTTAAAAGACACCATCCTGACAGTCAGCAATTATTCTGACTTGATTGTGATGCGTCACCCCCTGGAAGGAAGCGCGAAATATGCAAGCGAAGTTTCACCTGTACCTATTATCAATGCTGGCGATGGTGCTCATCAGCACCCCACACAAACTTTACTTGACTTATTCTCGATTCAAAAAACCCAGGATAAACTCGAAGACCTCAATATCTGCATGATTGGAGACTTGAAATACGGCAGAACGGTGCATTCTTTGTTGATGGCCATGTCGCATTTCAATCCGGTATTTAACTTTATTGCTCCCGAAGAATTGCAGATGCCCGATGAATACAAGATTTTCCTTGATCAGAAGGGCATTAAGTATTACGAGCACAAAGAAATCGGCGACAATTTAAAATATGCTGACATCACCTACATGACTCGAGTTCAGCGCGAACGCTTCGCTGATCCGGTTGAGTATGAGAAGGTCAAGAATGTCTATATTCTGAAGAATGATATGCTCGAAGGCACCAAAGAAAACATGCGCATCTTGCATCCGCTTCCACGAGTAAACGAGATCAATCCCGATGTCGATCCCAATCCGAAAGCCTACTATTTTACCCAGGCACTCAATGGAGTTTATACTCGTATGGCAATTATGGCGAAAATCTTGGGGGTTAAATAATTCATCAGAAATCTGAAGAAATATGGAAAACAAAAAAGAATTAAAGGTAAGTGCCATTAAGAATGGTACTGTAATTGACCATATTCCCACCGAAAGCTTGTTTCACGTCATTTCAATACTGGGCCTCAATAAAACCACTGATCAGGTAACTTTTGGGTCAAATCTGGAAAGTAAACAGCACGGAAGAAAAGCCATCATCAAAGTGGCTAACATCTTCTTTAAGGATGCCGAAATCAATAAGATTGCCCTGGTTGCTCCTAATGCAAAACTGAATATCATAAAAGAATACCAGGTTGTTGAAAAGAAATTGGTGGTAGTACCAGAGCGAGTTATTGGAATAGCAAAATGCATGAATCCGAAATGCATCACAAACAACGAAGAAATGCTCACGCGCTTTGATGTGGTTAATACAAAACCACTTGGGTTAAAGTGCAGCTATTGTGAGAAAATTACCGACCAGGAGAACCTTGAAATTATCTAGGTCTTAACTTTTTTTAACTTCTCATTAGAAAGTCTTTTGAGTACCTTTGCGCTATACTCAAAGTGTATGAAAAAGAAGTATTTCTTAATGGCTATTATATTCATTATTAGCCTTTTCAGTCAATCTGTTATCTCTCAGAATAAAACACAAAAAAATGGCAATGGTCGGGAATTGGCTTTAAAGGTTTTTCTTGATTGTTATTATTGCGACGACGATTACATTCGACGTCAACTGCCTTTCGTTAATTATGTCAGAGATCCCAAAGAAGCCCAGGTGCATATCATGGTAACCCGTCAATCGACCGGATCTGGTGGGCGTCAGTATAAAATCATTTACATTGGTCAGCAAGATTTTGAAGGAATCGATGATGAGGTCAGTTATGCATCCTCACCCGATGAAACCTCAGACATGACTCGTGAAGGAAGAACACGCATGATGGCCATGGGCCTTATGCAATATGTAGCGAAGACACCACTGGCAAATAAGGTCAATATCAGTTACAACGGAAATCATAAGGAAGAACAAGCAGAGGCTGAAGTGGTTGAAGATAAGTGGAAAAGCTGGGTTTTTGATATTGGATTAAAAGGAGAATACCAGCAAGAAGAGTCACGCATCAGTCCAGAATTCGAAGCTGATTTCTCAGTAGAAAAAATAACACCCGACTGGAAGATTGAATTTCGAACCAGTTATGATTATTTCCACCGAAAGTACTTTTATGCTGATACTGTATATATATCAAATCGAGATCGGGCTTCTTTCAGCCATTTACTCGTTAAAAGCCTGAACGATCACTGGTCAGCTGGAGGCCGCGTTTATGTTTCGGCCGATACCTACCAGAATAAGCAGTTTGGTTGGTCAATATATCCGGCAATCGAGTACAATGTGTTTCCCTACCACCAATCGAGTCGCAAACAGCTTCGAATTCAGTACCGGGTTGGATATGGATATACCCGCTACAATGAGATGACCATTTACGACAAAATGGAAGAAGGGTTATTCGGTCAACAACTATCCGTTGCGTATGCTGTTAAGCAACCCTGGGGTTCAATCAATACCTCCCTGTCTGGATTCACCTACCTCCACGATTTGTCGAAGAACAATGTTCAACTGAGATCATGGGTATATATCCGATTGATAAAAGGTTTGTCGCTGAGTTTGTCGGGCCGAGCTGCCCTGATTCACGACCAGCTGTCGTTGCCAAAAGAAGGGGCAACTGCTGAAGAGGTTTTACTCCGTCAACAGCAGTTGGCAACCCAATATAATTATTCTTTTGAGGTCGGATTCAGCTACACATTTGGTAGTATATACAATAATGTAGTCAATCCAAGATTTGGCGATCGCTACTAGCGGATCCGGTCAATCGCTTTCAGCATGAGGTCATCTTTCCGGATGGCTCTCCATGCTAAAAAGTTCAGAATCATCCCGATTATCGGCATGATTGAATAAAACTCCAACTGACTCGAACCTCCCAGTTCATTTTGAGCTTGTATGGTGTAATAATAGCCCAATACAAGCAAACCGGCCATCAGAATGAGACTATATATGCATAGTCTCATTTGCAATGGCCGCCGTTTGTACATAAAAATGACCAATAGATTCATTGCAAGAATGACCGCTACCAAAAAGGCCAGCGGCCATGTAGACAGGATCTCACTACCGTCGCTGATGTATCGAACCGAATCCAGAAATAATCCAGCCTCTCCTCCACTCCCTGAAATTGTAACAGCATGACCGAAGCGAAGACTGGCAATTGCGACAAAGGCCAATAACAAAAAAATGCTTTGAATGCGTTGGATCATTGGGTATCGTCTTAGTTATTGCCCAAAATTAATGGCAAACCATCCTTTCCACTGCCAATCACGATCACTTTGCTGTTTTGCGAATTGGCCAGGGTAATGGTAGCTTCAATACCTCGCATTTTCAGCAAATTGGGTGTCAAAGAGCTGTTGATAATATTGTTTGCAGTTGCTTCACCTTCAGCGGCAATCCGTTTTCTTTCTGCTTCTGCAGTTTCCCTCTCCAACTTGTACTGATAAGCCAGGGCTTCCTGCTCTTGTGTTAGCTTGGTCTCAATCGCTTTTTTGATGTCCTCAGGTAGATTGATCGAGCGGATGAGCAGAGCGCGCATATCAATGTAATTGTCTTTTAATACTGCTTGTGTCTCATTAATGATATCACTTTCCACCTCAGCACGCTTGGTTGAATAGATTTCCTCGGCCGAATAGCGACCAGCCACTTGTCGTACCGATGACCTCACTTCTGGGATCACCAATTGTTGAATGTAGGCCTTACCGAATGTTTGGTGGAGATAGCCGATATTGTTGTACACTGGATGAAAACGAACCGATACATCCATATTGACAGACATACCATTTTTGTCAAGAATATCCATGGTTTCCTGGCTCTGTTGCTCCTTTACGTCATAAATATGCATGTCGTTCCAAGGTGCAATGATCTTAAAACCAGGATCGTAAATGTGTTCAAGATCCAAACCGGTTGTGAACTTCCTGAATATTACTCCCCGTTCACCTGGCTGAATGGTAACGAACATCTGTGATCCAAAAATGATCAGTATCAATACGATGATCCCACCCGTAACCAGAAAAGGAGTCAATTGCTTTTTCATAATTGTATTATTTAAATGAATTATTTGCATACAAATTTATACAAATTTTAAGCGCCGTTGTGGAAGGTCTTAGCATTAAAACGTTATTTTTGATAGTAATCAATTCATTTTAAGCGGAAATGAAGTATAAATCAAGCGAGCTAATCATTAATGAAGATGGATCGGTTTTCCATTTGCACATGAAACCTGGTGAAGTAGCTCAAGACATTATTCTTGTTGGTGATCCAAAAAGGGTTGACCTGGTTTCATCTTTTTTTGATCAGGTTCATTTTCAGAGCAATAACAGAGAATTTGTCTCACGAACCGGCACTTACAAAAACAAACTCTTTACCGTCATATCAACTGGGATTGGAACCGATAATATTGATATTGTGATCAATGAATTAGACGCTCTCTTTTCTATTGATTTCACCTCCCGGATGGATATTGTTCCCACCCCTTCGTTGAACCTAATCAGAATTGGTACTTCAGGTGCTATTCAGCCTGACATCGATCCAGGATCGGTGGTATATAGTGAATACTCAATCGGATTTGATGGCTTACTCAATTTTTATCAAGACCGGGACCAGGTTACTACTGAGTTGCTTGAAATTGCATTTATCGAGGCCAGTGACTGGTCTCCTTTATTAGCAAGGCCTTATGCAGTTGCAGCTGCACCCGGATTAGTCGAATTGATGCCGCCAGATTATCTACCCGGGATTACTCTATCGGCCAATGGTTTCTATGCGCCCCAAATTAGGCAGTTGCGGGCAAAATGTGCATTTCCAGATTTCATTGAACGAATTGAAGGGTTGGAATTCAATGGTCATCGAATCACCAATTTTGAAATGGAATGTTCAGCATTGTATGGCTTGGGAAGTTTACTCGGACATCAGGCCCTGACTGTCTGTGGAATAATCGCCAATAGACGTAAAACTGATTTCTTTGGCGATTACGAGACACTCATGCTTTCTATCATTGAAACTGTTTTAAATAGCCTTGTAACACATGAGTAAAGACCTGTCGTTTTTATTGAAGCTTGTTGACGATCCTGATCCCACGGTTTTTGGAACAGTGCGAAGTGAAATCATCAATGCCGGCACTCGAATTTTGCCTGACCTTGAGAGCTATTTACTCATCAGTGAATCGCCCTTGATTATTGCGAGATTACAAGAATTGATCAGTGATATTTCATTTGAACAATATATACTTGACTGGGTTGATTGGTTTATGGATGAACCTGCTGAATTATTCGAAAGCCTACGTCTTTTGAACCAATTTAACAATGCTGATTTGCAAAGGAACAAATTGAATGAACAACTTGATGTCTATTACAAGGAAATTTGGATCGAGTTGCATGATAAGTTAACTGCCCTTGAGAAAATCAGAATATTGAATCATATTCTATTTCAGCGACATAAATTCGAGATCAGTAGCAATTATCCGCTAAAGCCATCCTCCTTTTTTCTTTTTGAAGCACATCACGGTAAGCCTTTAACACTTTCGGCTTTTTCGCTCATTTACTTATATATGTGCAGGAAATTGAATTTGCCTGTTTATTCAGCCCTGGTTAATGAAGAGTTATTCTTGTGTTACCTGGATTCTCCGATTCGGGAAATCGTGTCAGATAAGGTAATGGCAACATCGAAACCATTGTTCTTTATCAGCCTGATTCATCAGGGAGAGGCAGTCAGTTTGAGACAGTTGGAGGAATTTGTCAGGAGACGCGAATCAGGCCAAATCATAAAGGCAGTGGCCTTATCAGATAAGATTCTGATCAAGATCATACTGACTCAACTGAAAGAAGCATATGCAAATGATAAAAATGCCCTGAAAGAGGAACGAGTGAGCCGAATCCTGCAACTTTGGGATAACCAGGGAAGACGACCAGATAAAAGACAGTAATACGAATACTATTCAAACTGTATATTTGACCTATGAGTGAAAAAAATGGTGACATAGATCGGTGGGAACGATTAAAAGCTATGCTTATCGACCGGCAACTTGGAGAAGAGAGTATTGAGCAGCTGCGTTCAGAGGTCATCAATACCATTCGATTTGAGCGGGAGATGATGCAGCAAGAAGTCACCAACAAGGACATAAAACAGGAAGAGCAAATAAAGCAACTTGGACATCAACTTGATGATTTAAGTCAACGAATCAAAAAAATTGAAGACTGGAAAAATCTTTACCGAAGGCAACTGGATCAGTTAAACGAACTGATCAATAAGATTGATCAACTCATAGATGAATTTTACAGAGCGTGAGTAAAAAAAAGCCACATAGCAATACTCCGTTAGAAGAGTTTAAGCACCTGCTTCTTGAAGCAGAACAGGAGCGTTTGAAGAAATTGGAAGAGGTGCTCAACAATGCTGACAAACTAGCCGATACTGTGGGTGACATTCTGGATGATGCGGTTCATCGTACCAAAGATAAGCCAAGACTATCTAAGAAGCTCTATCCCATTGTTGAGCAATCGCTGTACACCTCGGTTCAAAAAAATCCGCAGTCGCTTTCTGACGCCATATATCCGGTTATGGCACCAGCCATCAGAAAGGCCATAAATGATGCCATGAAGCAAATGTCTGAGTCTGTCAACCAGGGCGTGAATACCTCCTTGTCTGCAAAAGGACTGAAATGGCGTTTTGAGGCTTGGCGCAGTGGCATGAGTTATGGAGATGTGGTCATAAAAAATACTCTTGTTTATCGTGTGCAGGAGTGCTACTTATTTCATTCTGAATCTGGTATCTTACTGTCACATGTCAGTCAATCTGAAGACACTGCAGATAATAAGGAATTGGTTTCTTCGATGCTCACGGCCATCCGAGATTTCGTAGGCGATTCATTTGAAGTGGATGAAACCCAGTCTCTTGAAATGATTGAGGTCGGTGATGTGACCGTACTGATAGAGAAAGGGCCAAAAGCCCCACTGGCTTGCATAGTTATTGGCGAACCCAGCCAGCGTATCAGGGACAAGATGAAAGGATTACTTGAAGATGTGCACCGTGACTATGGCCCTGAATTGATTACTTTTGCCGGGGGAACTGATGCCTTTAAACCAGTGACCAATATGCTGAAGGAGAGCTTGGTCACTGAATTGGAGGAGCCCACGGGCAAGGGTTCTGGTAAATTGATCAAGCTCCTTGGCGGCCTTTTATTTGTCTTCTTACTTTTTATGGCTTATCGTGGCTATTGGAGCGTTCACTGGAGAGGTTTGCTGGGTAATATCGAGGAAAAGGGAGGAACGGTATTATTTAAAAATCGAAGCCTATCAGCATTCGAAGCCACCTGCATTCTCGATCCCACCCTGGCTGATTTGGAAACCCTTATTGATTCATCGCGTTTTGCTGAATCGACAAAACGTGAAAGGCTCAAAATACACCTCATAGAGGTACAGGCAAATAGCCACGAGGCAGTAGTTGAGCGACTTAAGAAAATCATACATAGCGATGGTGAAGCAATTACCGTATATTCATTCAACGACACCATTTACATTGCCGGACAAGTAGTACACGGACGATATACCCAGTTGGTTAATTGGCTACCCTTTATTGCAGGAGGAGAAAGCTTGAATTTTGATGACCTGGTCAGTATTGAGCTTGTAGAAGCATTAGAAATCAAACAAAGCCTCGAACGAACCATAATCACATTTGAATCGGGTACAGTAAAACTCACCCCTGGACAAACCGGGAAAATTGCTCAAATCAATACTTGGCTTGGCGAGCTAGATATTTTACTGGCCACCATTGATCAACAATGGTCGCTTGAAATAATCGGCTCAACAGATCCGGAAGGTGATATTCAATCAAATCTGGAATTAGAAAGCAGAAGGGCACAATTCGTTATTGATCAACTCATTGCGGTGAGCTCAAGACGCATCTATTCTGAGTGGGATCAGTTGACAGCCAGCCAACGCGACCGATTGGATCAACTGGTTAGTGATCCGAATCAATGGAGAAATGTTAGTTTTAAACTGGAAAAGATAAGAGAATGATGATTAAGAAGAAGATCTGCATGTTGGGGTCATTTGCCGTTGGAAAAACCAGTTTGGTTCAACAATTCGTTAGCGGCATATTTTCTGAGAAATACCTGACAACCATCGGCGTAAAAATTGATCAGAAGGTGCTTGAGATAGATGAGCAATCTGTTACCCTGCTGGTCTGGGATATTCATGGTGAAGATGAATTCCAAAAAGTACCACTCAGCTACCTCAGGGGGTCGGCTGGACTTTTTCTAATCATGGATGGAACACGAATTAAAACTCTCGATGTGGTCAAGCGAATTAAAGAAAAGGCGGATGAAGAAATTGGCAATGTTCCGTTCAAATTGTTGGTGAATAAAGCTGATTTGACTGATGATTGGGTATTTACAAAAGAAGTAGAAGCCCGGGCTGCCGAGCTTGGGGGTGAAATTTTTCTGACCAGTGCAAAAACGGGAATGGGTGTTGAAGAAGCATTTGTTTCGCTTACAAAAGAAATGATTCGATGAAGTTTGATAGAATATCCATTCTGGAGGAATACATTGAGAAACAAGGTATTCAAGGAAAGAAAAACATATCGATTTTAGTTGATCGTAGCGGTAAAATAATATCATTGGCTGGTTTTTCTTTTGACATAGGCCTGGTTCGGCCCCTTGCTGGCAGTAATATCGGTGATTTTCACCCCGTATTTGAAGCCCTTTTCCCGATTGATTCAGGTCCCTTGGTGTTACCTAATGTGGAGACCAAACCCGGCACCTATTTTGATATTCATTTGCTGCCTTCAGAAAAGATATGCTGGATCCTCTTTGAGGAAAAAACGAAGGTTATAGAAGACATCAGGAGGGATCTTCAACAAAGAAACGAGGAGAATTTCAGCAGGGAGAAACGGCATCAGGATGAAACTATTTTGAATGGCTTTATAGGCAGGTTAGACTACCTGGTATTCAAAGAAGGGTTGGAAGGTGAGTGGCAAGCGATTGGGGAAGCCCCGGCGTGGAGCCATTTCTTCATTCCTGATCATTATCGCTTGATTTCGTCAAGTCAGCTTTGTGAGCTGTTTCCCTTTCTGGAAACACTATTTCAGGATCGCAATGGTTCGGCACAGAAGAAAGATGAGATTAGTGGCATTTGGACCGAACAGCAGAATGGGGAGACCTTTCATTTCAGGGCTGGTTTCATGGGGCTAAGCAGCGAGCGATTGTTTTTCATTAAAAAACTTCATCCTCAGTTTGAGGCCAATCAAGAAATGATTCAGGTGGCCCGAAACCAGGAATTAGACTTAGAAGACTGGACCAAAGCTGCCCGAATTGCCCAGTCATTGAATCAAACCAAGAGCCAGTTTGTCTCAATCATTTCACATGATCTGCGCTCACCTTTTATTAGTATCATTTCAGCACTTGATTTTTTGAATGAGGATCCTGATTTTACTAGTCATTTGGCTGAAGATCATAAAGAGTTTCTGAATTATATTTATGACGATTCAAAGCGCCTGTTGGATTATCTTGAAAAATTATTGGACTGGACCCGATTGGATACCGGAAAACTGAATCCGGATATTCAGACGGTTGATTTTAGTCAATTGATGGGTCTCACTCAGGCACAGTTTCAACAGCGTTTTGAAGAGAAATCATTGAGTTTTTCAGTAGACATTGAGCCGGGTTTTGAACTGAAGGCTGACCCTACCCTATTCTCTCAGGTCATCAACAACCTCGTAGGAAATGCCATCAAGTTCACACCGCGAGAAGGCAGCATCTCGATCTGGGCAGGCAAAGTCGAGGGCGGACAGCAAATCAGAATCAGAGATAATGGCGTTGGCATACCTCCAGAAAAGATGGACGTATTATTTCGTGAGTACGAGAAGTACTACACTTACGGAACCGAAGGCGAAAAAGGAAGCGGTTTAGGCCTTAGTATTACAAAAAAGATACTAGACGTACACAATTATCTTATCAGATGTG
>CAYUGX010000160.1:0-11154 GCA_964444375.1 uncultured Porphyromonadaceae bacterium
CCTGGATTGGAATCTAAAATCGTTTGATGAAAACGAAGAGCAGTTTCATAGTTATTAGTGATAAATTCCCGTTCCCTTCCCTCATCCGGATGGGAGTACAATCGATCAGGAGCCGTATTATCCAAGTATTTATCGGGTAGGAAAAGCAAACGATCTTGAATAATCGTGATTGTTTCTTTTTGTTCAATCAGGAAATCAGTGAAGCGAGACAAGGAATCAGGATAATCGAGAGTATGACTAAACAGATTAATAAAATCCTGTGCCACCAGGTTCAGTTCTTGTCTCGTCTGTTTTTCGCGCAGCGCCTCATCGCTTTGAATACCACGGAAAGCCATGTAGCCCAATACGAATCCGGGCAAAACCACTCCGAGGATATAGATCAGGATGATCCGGTTTCTTTTCGATTCGGTCTGTTTAGATTTCACTCTTTGAAAATAATGGAATCCTTAGAGAATAAACAGCGGATTTTCTCGGGAGTGTGAAAAGTTGACAGGGGAGTGTGAAAGTTTGGTGAAAGTCGGTTACTCCGGGATTAGGGGATTAAGGGATTAGCGGATTCAGAAAACAACTACTGATTTTTCCATTTTGGGGTTTGAGATGCATCTATACTATTAAAGGCTATTATTTATATGGAGGGATCAAAAGACTACTTGGATTTTATTGGATCGCTAAAGGATCAGATTCGAAATGCGCAGTATGAGGCTTTGACGGCTGTGAATAAGAAGCTTGTTGGGCTATATTGGGATATTGGGAAGATGATTTCTGAGAAGCAGAAGAAATCAGGTTGGGGGAAAAGTATTGTTCAAAACATCTCGAATGATCTTGCACAAGAATTCCCAAAAGGTGGATTTTCAGTGTCGAATCTTTGGTATATGACCCAGTTTTATCAAGAATACCGAGGACATTCAATTCTCGAACCACTGGTTCGAGAAATTGGCTGGACCCATAATCTTGTCATTTTTAAGAAGTGCAAGGATACAAATTCACGAGTGTTTTATATTAAGTACACCAAGAAATTTGGCTGGTCAAAAAGGGTTCTCGAGCATCAGATTGACAACAAAACACACGAAAAATATTTGTTGGACCAAACGAATTATGATATTCAGTCAACGGAGGGATTTAACCAACAAAGAAAACTTGCCATTAAAGATCATTACACCTTCGATTTTCTTGAATTATCTGAAAAGCATAGTGAAAGAGAATTGGAATCGGCCCTGATCAGGAATATCCAAAGCTTTCTTCAGGAGATAGGTGGTGAGTTAGCTTTTATTGGGAATCAATTTCGTCTTGAAGTTGGTGGAGATGAGTTCTTTGTTGACCTGCTTTTGTTTCATCGAGAGCTCCATGCCTGGTTGATGTTGAATACTCACTCAAAAATACGCATAATCAAATTGGTGTGGCCAGCTATTCTACCGGGCCTGAATTTCCAGCCTATTATGTAAAGTTGTTACCTACAGCTGAGCAGATTGAGAAGGGGTTAGGGTGGCAATCAAAATAGGCTAGTCTTTGATGCAGCGGACGGAAGCAGCATAATATTGATTGCGTAGATAATCCCTTCCAATGCAGTCCAGGAAATTGTATAATTCTCTTATTTCTGGTTTTCCAAATTTATTTCTAGAATTGATCCAAAAATTTGATTGCTCGAACATGTCTACGAATGATCCATCCTTTTTCATATAACCAGCCGGAAGGATTGACATCCTACTAAAATTGGTCCCATTTGAATTTTCCTGCCAGTTATTATCTTCCTGATTGTATCTCCTTTTCCAGCCAAATTTTGATTTTAGCTTTGATCCTGTACTATCCTGGAGGTAGAATATTTCTCCTTCTAGCATAGTAGTGTCGAATCCAAGAAAAATCTCTAGCTCTGTCCAATCGTCATAGGTTGGAAGATGCCAACCATCAGGGCATGCTTTTTTTGCTGTTTCGAAAGTGTACAACCTTCCATAAGTCTCGCAATGAGCTTCAAGATTTTTATAACAGAAAGATCCAACTCCATCATTAATATTTAAGTTCATGTTGTGTGCCATCCATGTCTGGTTGCCAACCTTGACATAAGGATACTCTTTGCCATCTCGACTGTCTGACACTGTTGGTAAAATATCAAATAGATTATCATTTGAAGTTTGAAGAGTTATGCTAGCGGTGTCAGAGTACCCATCGAAATAATAGCTAACGGCAAACAGGTTGTAGGTTCCATCATTATAATTTCTTGTATCCCAACCGAAATAGAAATTGTTACTGGATCTTGACTGTCGACTATCGGAGAGTATAGAGGAGTATTCAATACCAAGACTTTCTATTACACCATGGTTATCAATGAAAAGCATTATGGAATCTACTAGATCATCTTTGTGAGTTAATACTTGGAGAATCGAATAGCCGGTCTTTTTGTCGTCGTTTTGATCAAAAAAGAATTGAAGCCCTTTTGGATTTCTGGGCTCAGGCAATGTTTTATCCTTTATACATCTGACGGAATAACCATTTGACTTTTCAGCATAAATATTACTTCTGTTGTGACCAGATGAGGAGTACAAATAAAAAATCCATGGATTATCTTCCTTTGTATTTGATGATCCCCAATAATATCCATTAATATTTGGTCTGAAGAATCGACTATTCCCCTGTTTTGAGTACAGTCGAGAACCTCCATGGGTCAAACTTAGTCCCGTAAAATTGGCCAAATAACTGGTTGCAGGTGAGCTACCTGCAGTAAGATATTGGTTTATTGAATTATCTCTAAGAGACATCTTGTTTGGCTCATTAATTGGGATATCATAATATCCGAGGAATTGTTCGAGTCTCTTCCAGTCATTCCCCGTTGGGAGATGCCAACCTGGCGGACATGAGATCATTGCTGTTTTAAAATCATACAAGCATCCATATTCGTTATAATTCTCATTTTTCTTCGCTTCTTTGGGAGAATGCCCCTCATAATCTAAAACCCAAATTCCACTTTGTTCATTGACAGGACCTACCTTTGGAATATATGCCAGGTTTTCTGCCATCCAGATCAAACTTCCAATTTGTACATATTTATAACTATGATTATCTCTGGGATCAATAAAATAGCTAGCACCTGAGCTATTTGTCAGCCTCGTCTGAGCTTCGGTGATAACAATTGTTTCATTGGGGTATTCCTGAATTGTCTTTTTATATTGATCGTGAGCGTCACTAAGCTGTCCTAAACTTTCTTTAATAATCGCAAGATTAAGGGATGCCTTTGCTGCAGTCTTGGTTTCTGACGGGAAATCTTTAAGAATCCTTTCATAGTATTGTGAGGCTTTTGATAAGTCTGAGTTTATTTTCTCCTCATACAAGCCTTTAGCCATGAGGTCTGCGGCGGTGGTTTCCTGGGCAGAGAGAGTGGGGCTCAGAAGTAAAATTGCGGTGATGATGAGGCTGTATGTTTTCATGGTTGTCAATTTTCTTTCAAAGCTAGGGCAACGTTTTAACAAGTGACTAGACGTGGCGTTAAGTTTTGTGATGCCAATGTCAAGAAGGGTTAATAATCAGTTTGTAACCGATTCCCCTGATCGAGATAATTGCATGGTCGGGATAATCAGGAGTGCAGATTTTTTTTCTCAAGTTGCCTATATGCGAATCAATGGTTCGTGGGGTGATTATCACATCCGATCCCCAAATCTGATCAAGAATCTCCTGTCTCGATACGACTTGTCCGTTTTTCTCCATCAACATTCTGAGTAGTGATACTTCAAGCGTGGTCAGCACAATTACTTGTCCGCCCAGTTCCCCTTCGTGTTTCCCAATGTCTAGTTTTAGTGGCCCCACTTCAAAAATAGGCTTGGAAACCAGATTGTTTTGCCCAGTTCGTCGCAAAACAGCTTTCACCCGGGCTCGTAATTCATGCGGACTATAAGGCTTAGTCACATAATCATCAGCGCCCAGTTCAAGCCCGATCACTTTGTCGTAGTCCTGACTTTTGGCAGTTAGCATAATCACTGGGGTCTGGATGTCCTTTCGCCTCAATTCCTTACAAATATCCAATCCATCTGTTCCTCCGGGTAACATTAAATCCAAAATGATTAGATCATGATCACCCGACAAAGCCCGGTTCATCCCATCAGGACCCGCATGAGCAGTATCAACAGCATAGCCCTCAAAGGTCAAATCATCTTCAATAGCCATCCGGATAGCCGGATCATCTTCAACTACCAGAATTCTCTTCGTCATTGCCAGACTGTTTTACAGGTAAATAAAAACTTATGGTACTGCCAACCCCTACTTCACTTTCCACTTCAATTCTCCCACCATGAGCCTCAACGATTCTCTTGCAAATCGTCAACCCAATCCCGGAACCCTTAATCCCCATCTCACGTCCATCCTCCCCCCGATAAAACCGATCAAAAATCTTTCCCTGATCCACTTTAGAAATCCCTATCCCATTATCTCTTATTGCTATTCTTAGTTCTTCAATCCTTTGGTCTGATATCGTTCCTCGTTCCTCGTTCTTCGTTCCTCCTAAAACGACAGTGATTGTTTTATCATCCCCAGAAAACTTCAGCGAGTTATCGAGCAAATTAAAAACCACTTGCTTAATCGCACTGAGATCTATCCGGATATCAGGCAGGTCATTCTCAAAAACAGGCTTGATTTTAAGCTCTTTCTGCTGATTCCGTTCCTGAAATTCCTGAAAGCAATTATTCAAAAAAGTTGTCATATTGACTGCCTCAAAATGAAATCGTTTACGATCATCTTCCAGCCTCGAAAAATTCAGGATATTATCAATGAGGTAACTCAAATGTTCAGTTTGTTCCAGCATCGTGGAATAGTACTTTTTCTTTTGCTCTTCAGACGTAACCCGATCTTTATCAAGCAGATCGGTTAGGTGGCGCATGGAAGTGAGTGGGCTTTTTAACTCATGCGATACATTGGAAATGAAATCTGATTTGAGTCGGTTCAGTTTTAGCTCATTGTTGATGATGTAGAAAGTAAATCCGAGTCCGGTCAACATGAGCAGAATAATTAATCCAAATATCAGCAGGAACATGCCCTCTCCTGCATTTTTCATATTTGCCAATAATCCTGATGGCTTTTCTTTAAGATTCAGAATAAACCCTGGGTATTCATCTGGAAATGCATAGGCTGTAAATCCTGATTCAGGGGAGGAGGAGATTGAGCCACGAATCGGCATGTGTTGGTTCAGCTGATCCAAAATTATTTGACCCTGACTTCGGATAAACGGGATGAGGTCAACCAGAACACAAACCCGTTCATCATCTCCCTGATTGATTGCCAGGAACATACAGTTCATAGAATCCTGCCTGATTGGATACTTGTAAATCCCGGGCCATACCGGATCCATCATAGTTTGCAAATAGACCGGGTCTTTCTCCCGGATGATCCGGATTTGGTATTCAGTTTCTATTACTTTCTGGTTCAATTCGGATCTCAGGACCCGATTGCTGCTATTCAATTCATATCCCAGATTCTCAAATTCATCCAGAAAAAACCTGAACTGAGCTGCCTCATAGTCGAGGGGTGGCTGGATAAGCGTTTGCAGATAGCCCTGAATGCACGTCTGAATGCTGGCTGAGTCTTCACTGTTTTGCAATAATTTCAACTTTTCCAATTGCCCAACTAGGATCAATGGGATTTTATTGCTGATATAGGCATTTGGGATTTTGTCTACCAGTTTATCCCATTCTTTGATTGCCTCAGAGGCATTTCTGGTCCGTTTAATCCGGATAATTTCTTCCAGAAGTTTTGAATCGGAATTAGGCACACTGCTCTCAACGGAATCAGGCAAATAAATCAGGTTGTGATGAAGGATCTCCGGATCTGGTTTCGGACTTTGAGCAAAGGCCAACCGTATATAAGTTGCGTCAATAAAATCAAGGTTTTCAGCGATCCGAAGCAATTGGTCAACGAGCAAAGAATCCAGAGAATAGAAATACTGCTGGGCGAAATCGGCTAGTATTTGTTCTTGCTCCTGCTCTCTGAGTTGTTGATTGTTCTTGATCCCCTGATAGGCCAGAATTCCCATGAGAATCCCCGGAATAACAATTGCCAGGGAGTAAATCAGGATGATTCGCTTGCGTTTGGTTTCAGGGTATTTAGGCTTCACAACCGGAAATTAGTAAATCAATCTAAATATCCTCAAATAATCGCAAGAGTCTGTCAAGTGAGGGTAGGGAATTGTGGAGGGAGTGTGGAGGGAGGAAGAAAATAGGGCTTAGAAAGTAAGCCTTTAGGTCTATGGATGAGGGGTTTGGGTGGGGGAAGTTGCTTTTTGGCTTCTCTTTTTTCCATTTTGGAGTTTTGATGCATCTATATTGATAAAGGAAGTCTTTTTAAATGAAGAATGAAATAGTACTATACCAGGCTGATGGAATATCTACCTCATTTGAGGTCATGGTCGTTAACGATACTGTTTGGTTAAACAGGAAGCAATTAGCCTTGCTTTTTGAAAGGGATATAAAAACCATTGGAAAGCACATCGGAAATGCATTAAAGGAGGAGTTAGAAGGTTTTTCAGTTGTCGCAAAATTTGCGACAACTGCCAAGGATGGGAAAGTGTATAAAGTTGATTACTATAATCTTGATATGATTATCTCTATTGGATACCGAGTCAAATCAAGGAGGGGAATACAATTCAGAATTTGGGCTAACAGTGTATTGAAAGATTACCTTTTAAAAGGTTATGCTGTAAGTCAGAGAATTGATAGGGTGGAGAGAAATCTCAATAAATTGAACGAAAAGTTCCGTGAAATCGACTTACGAATTAATACTGGCCAAGAGCCAACTCAAGGAATTTTCTATGATGGACAAGTATTCGATGCTTACTTGTTTGCTTCGAACGTAATAAAATCTGCAAAAAGTTCAATTGTTCTAATTGACAGCTATATTGATGAAACAGTATTATCGTTGTTGAGAAAAAGACAAACTAATGTAGCTGCAACAATATATACTTCAAAACTGGATAGGCATATTCAGCTAGACATTAATAAACACAATGCTCAGTATTCAGCGATCGAGATTCGAGAATTTAGGAAATCACATGATCGATTTTTAATTATTGATGGAACAATTGTTTACCACATTGGAGCTTCATTAAAAGACCTCGGAAAGAAATGGTTTGCTTTTTCAAAAATACATATCGATCCACAGGAGATGCTTGAGCGATTGTAAAGATAATAGGCATATCGAAAATTGCGAAGTTGTTTAATCGCACAAGAAAACGCGTAATTCAACTGATGTGGCCTGCTATTGCACCGGACCAGAATTACCTGAGTACTACGAAAAGGTGTTGCCTAATATTGAGCAGATTGAAAGAGGATTACAGCTTGAGCCTTAAAACAGTTTGCGACATCAGAAAGCGGAATTAGAAATAACTATTAGTATACACGGATAATATATACCTTTGTGATATCAAATATTCATAGCATGAAGACTGTGTCATTGAAAATTGATGATTCAATATTTTTGGATACTGAAAAGATTCTTTCCAGAATAAAGAAGCCCCGTAACCGATATATAAACGAGGCTTTAAACTTTTACAATCAGCACCAAAACAGGCTGTTTCTTGAGGAGGAATTAAAAAAGGAATCAGCACTTGTGAGTGAAGATTCCATGTCAGTTCTAAAAGATCTTGAGGAGATTGATGATGAGGATTAACCAATTCGAAGTATGGATAGCGGATTTGAATCCCAAGCAAGGTTCTGAACCAGGAAAAAAGAGACCAGTAGTAATTGTTCAAACTAACCTGTTAAATAAACTACCCCATCCATCGACCTTGATCTGTCCTGTTACCACCAATATCAAACCAGACGCAAATCTATTGCGGGTTCATCTTGATACGGGGACAGCAAGACTGAGTCAGCCGTGTGACATAATGATGGACCAGCTAAGGGCCATTGACAATAGAAGACTAGTGAGAAAACTCGGACTTTTACCTGCTGATATTCAGGAGCAGATTAAAGAAAACTTAATGGTAGTTTTGGATCTGTCAATTTCGTTATAAAGCCCATATTCTGAGTGTCTCTGTCGCTGGTTATAACGTTGTTTTGATAGTTGTCGGAAGTTGTCCGCAATACGAAAAACCATTAAATATCATTTATTCATGAGGATGTACAGACCATTCGAACTGCTCGCTATAATTATATCCCCATATATGATTGGATTCGTAAATGAACCCTTATCAATCTTATATTCCCAAATTATATCTCCCGTTTCAGAGTTCAATAAGAATAAGCTCCTATCCTTTGATCCAATCAATAGCTGACTTGGGGTGATAGCTGGATGGGTATTCATCCATCTTTCTCCATCCTTTTGAAATTTCCATGCACATTCTCCAGTTTCAATATTCAACGCATAGTAATACCCATCGCTATCAGCAAAATACACCTTTGCTCCATCTACTCCGGGGCTTGACCAGTTTGATCCTCCGGATGTATAGAATTTCCAAAGCTCTTCACCACTTTTTGCATCGAGTGCAAAGAAATAATGATCACTGCCACCAACCAAAACGATTCCCTTTGAAATGGCTGGGCTTGAAAATATTGGTTTCTGGGTATTGTATTCCCATTCCAACATTCTGGTATTTAGGTTCATAGCTCTAATTGTGCTGTAGGTTCCGAAGATCGCAAGATCCTTATAAATCGATATGCCTGAATGAACTGCTGGTCGGGAATTTTCTTGAATTACATAATTCCAGATTTCTTTACCTGTATAAATATCTCGCGCACTAAAAGCATTGTTAATTCCGATGTATAGGGTATCTCCGACAACGGCTGGATTCCAGGAAGGTTCGTACCCTTTCTCGCATCTCCAAACAAGATGGCCTGATTTTTTGTTTATCGCATAAACATATCGCGTGCCATATTTTTTGGTTGAATCTCTTCTGGATCCATCTGATCCTGCAAACAGGATTAAATTATGTGTTACAGCAGGATCAGTTTTAATGGTAGTTTCCGCTTTATACTCCCAGATAATATTTCCATTATTCAAATCCAAGGCGTATAATGTACTGTCATTTCCTCTACAGTAAATAGTATCATTGACAACCGAGGCGGAGAAAACATTGGTTCCATCCAGATATTTTATCACATGCTGTGGTTTTTCTTTGGCTAAATTGACATTGACAAAACCCGTATTGTGATAGTCCTTGCCGAATTTTGTCCAATTAGCTGAATTGAATAGTTTTGATGATAACAATAAACTGTCTGATTCTTTGCTCGTTCGAATTCTTTCGGTTAATTCTTGTTGGTTTCTTTGCGGTGTATAAAAGACTGGTTTTTTCGCTGTTGAATAATCTTCAGGTAGCGATCCAGCAGTGTTTTTAATGCACCTAACGGACGAACCTTGAATTCTTGAGGTCCACAACTCTCTGTCGAAATCAGCAGGTTTTCTTTTCACTAAATATCTGCCAATGGCATAATACTCCATAGTGCCTCGCCAGTCTTCATTGTATTCTGAAGAAGAGAGAAGGCAGGTAAATTCGCCCATTTGATCAAACACCTGTGCTGACCGATTGGTAGGATATCGATACCCTGCGGGAAGACCGTTAAAGCCGCTTGAATTAGTCCCGTTACTGCCGCTAATCCAGCCCTGTGTTGATTTTAGATAGAATCCTATTGGTGGATAGTCATAGCTCATGTATGATAGCTCGTATTTACCAGCTCGGTTACCGCCCTCAACAAGCAATAAAGAATCCGGCATCCCTAAGAAACTTTCCAATTCCATCCAATCTTGATCGCTGGGCATTCGCCAGCCAGGCGGACACAGTCCTTGGTGATTTTCTGGATTTCCTCCCCATTCTCTCATGAGGTATTCTGGTCCCAAACCCATTGCTGTAGGCCAGTCATAAAGACAGCCGTATTTTTGGTAGTTTTCAGTTGCCTTTGCTTCCGAAACATCATCACCTTCATAATCGTATACCCAAATTCCATATTCTTGTTTCCTGGGAGGATTAACATGAGGCATGAAGGCTAAATTCTCAGCCATCCAAATCTGATTACCGATTTTGATCCATTTATACAGGTGTCCATCACGGGGATCTGTGAAAGTGTTTCTGTTTCTGATCTTATTCAGCCGGTTTCGGGCAAAGTTCGGGTAATCACCAATGTCCGAATACTTTTCTAGCAATTGATTGTAGTATCCTTCAGCCTTATTTCCTTGCTTTTCGTTGACTAATCCCAGGTGATATAAAGCTCTTGCACATGCAACACGGTCATCTGAGAAGCCTGATAAAACTTGTTGAAATAATTGAGCGGCAGCATTCAAATCACCGACAACTTCTTCCTGATAAATTCCCACCACTATCAGTTCATCCGCGGATTTGTTCTGGGAATAGAGCCCTGATGATACGAGAACTACTATTAATGGCAAGGTAACGAGGCTTTTCATGGTTGAAGATTTGGTGTGCTCAAATTTAAGAGCATTGATTTGAAAGGATTTGAAGAAGTTGTGAAATCGTGTCAAGAATCATTGAAGTTTTCATCCGATCCATTTATAACCCATATTTCTCACACTCATAATCCATTTCGGCTGATCTGGATCGTCGCCGATTTTGCGCCGCAGGTTGCCAACATGGGTGTCGACAGTGCGGGCGGTGACCAGTACGTTTTCTCCCCATACGAATTCCAGAATTTCTTCGCGGTTCAATACTTCACCCGGACGAGATAAAAAGAAATGCATGAGATTGAATTCAATTTGTGTGAGCAGGATTTCTCGACCATCCTGAGTACACAGGTGCTTAATATTATTAATCGTAAATGGACCTGATTGTAATTCTACCTTCTTTTTCGTTCTAGCCATATTTGTAGTTCGCCGGAGCACAGCCTTCACTCGTGCACGCAGTTCATGAGGACTAAACGGTTTAGTGACATAGTCATCTGCACCAAGTTCCAGCCCGATTACCTTGTCCCAGTCCTGACTTTTAGCGGTAACCATGATAATTGGTGTACCGATGTCTTTTTTCCTGAGCTCTTTACACACCTCCAGACCATCCAACCCAGGCAGCATTAAATCCAGCAGTATGATGTCATAATCCAGGTTCTGTCCCAGTTTCAAACCCTCCTCACCATCAGCTGCATAGTCCACCGCATACCCTTCATGTTTGAAATCATCTAGTAAGGCCCGCCGGATGGCCGGATCATCTTCAATGAGCAACATTCTTTTCATGTTTTTCGT
>CAYUGX010000161.1:0-11128 GCA_964444375.1 uncultured Porphyromonadaceae bacterium
CGTAAGGTGTTTATGTTGTTGTCACTGGCATATTTCAGTACATTCTGCGCCGGAAAGTAGGCAGCAAAACCTTTGACTCCTGCCTCAAACTCTACCGGATTTATTTCATTGTATGAGCTTGGTGTTTCTCCGTTGGCACCCAATAAATGGTTGTCAAAACTGAGGTGCAGCACTTGCCCGTTAGCTATAAAACTACACAGGAATATGCTCTGCAAGCAGATGAGCAGAATAATACGAGGTCTTTTCATACTTTTATAGGAATCAATCTTTGAGTATATGACCAAATTACTGAGAATTTTATTGTGCTTCCTGTTTTTGCCAGGATTTATTTTTGCGCAGGATCGCCTTTCGAGCCTCAATTTTGCCACGCGTTCAGAAGTAATTGCTGAGCATGGAATGGCCTGTACTTCACAACCCCTGGCCACCCAGGTTGCAATTGATGTTCTACAGGCTGGTGGCTCGGCTATTGATGCCGCCATAGCGGCTAATGCCATGTTGGGATTAGTTGAACCTACCGGATGTGGAATAGGAGGAGACCTCTTTGCCATTGTGTGGGATGTGAAAACTCAGCAGTTATATGGATTTAATGGTAGCGGACGCTCACCACAAACATTGACACTGGACTATTTTCTAGACAATGGGTATTCAAAAATCCCTTCAACGGGTCCTCTGCCCGTTTCGGTTCCTGGGGCTGTTGACGGCTGGTTTCAATTGCACGATCGCTTTGGGAAGCTGGGTATGGATGAGGTGCTCAACCCAGCAATCCGATATGCCGAGAATGGATTCCCAGTATCAGAATTGATTGGTTATTATTTGCAATCAGGCCGATATTTGGCCCGCTTCCCTGGGTTTAAAGAGACATACATGCCCGATGGTCATATGCCAAGGAAAGGTGAAATATTTAAAAATCCCAGATTGGCCAATACCTATCGCGTATTGGCAGAAAATGGACGCGATGCCTTTTATAAAGGCGAAATCGCCAAAAAAATTGCTGCTTACATTAAGGAGAATGGGGGATTCTTAAGTTACCAGGATCTGGCTGAGCACCAAGGTGAATGGGTAGAACCCATTTCAACTAACTACCGAGGCTACGATGTTTGGGAATTGCCGCCCAATGGGCAGGGAACGGCTGCATTGCAAATGCTAAACATTCTCGAAGGCTACGACATTGCCTCGATGGGTTTTGGCAGCCCTGAATACACTCATGCCTTAATTGAGGCTAAAAAACTGGCCTTTGAAGACCGGGCGAAATTCTATACCGACATGGATTTCTATGATGTACCGCTCGATATGTTACTCAGTAAGGAATATGCTGCTCAAAAGAGAGCCCTTATCCGGGATAACCGGGCCGGTAGATCTTATCCAGCAGGCGAGATTGAAAAGGGAAATACCATTTATCTCACCGTTGCCGATAAAGACGGCAATATGGTGTCGTTGATCCAATCCAATTACCGGGGTATGGGTTCGGGAATGACACCTGGTGATCTCGGCTTTGTACTACAAGACCGGGGCGAACTATTTAGCCTCGACCCAAATCACGCCAACTGCTATGCACCCGGCAAACGGCCATTCCATACCATTATTCCAGCCTTTATAACCAAAGATGGCAATCCCTACATAAGCTTCGGCCTGATGGGCGGGGCCATGCAACCACAGGGCCATGCTCAGGTGGTAGTGAACCTTATTGATTTTGATATGAATCTGCAAGAAGCTGGCGATGCCCCAAGGATAAGGCATTCGGGTTCTTCACAACCTACCGGAGGAGAAATGAAAGATGGAGGGACGCTATATCTTGAATCAGGATTTACCTATGAAACAATTCGAGCCCTCGTTAGAAAAGGTCACAAAATTCAATGGACAAACGGTGGATTTGGAGGGTATCAGGCTATCAAGTGGGATCAGAAGAATGGAGTGTTTTACGGGGCATCGGAGAGTCGCAAAGATGGGATGGCGGCGGGGTATTAGAGAGACGAGAGACGAGAGACGAGAGGCGAGAGGCGAAAACCTTTGTTCCTGCTGAGAACTGAGAACTGAAAACTGAGAACTATAATGGTTATTAGGATTAAATATCTTGTATTCCTATTATTCTTGCCGTGGCATGCTGTATTTTGTCAATCCCTTTTCCCAGATGCTGGGCCGGTGTTCGATGATCGTAACTTGGCTAAGGTTTACATAACTATTGATCAAGCAGATCTGGAGGCTATTTATGCTTCTCCTGATTCATATGTTGAATATCCTGCAACCTTTCGATTTGAAAGGGGAGCTTTAGTTTTTAATATAGATCTTGTTGGGTTTCGCCTGCGTGGCAATACATCGCGCTATTCGGCGAAGAAATCGTTTAAGGTTTCGTTTAATTCATTTATTGCAGGCCAACAGTTTTTTGGATTGGATAAGATGAATTTGAATGGAGAGCACAATGATCCTTCGGTGATGCGGGCGAAATTGGGCTGGGAAATATGTCGTGAGATGGGTGTTCCAGCCAGTCGGGCAAACCATGTGCTTCTATACATAAACGACCAATTTTGGGGAATCTACATCAATGTTGAGCATGTCGATGAAGAATTTGTCAAGTTACGTTTTGGCGAGGCTGTGGGAAATTTATACAAATGCCTGTGGCCGGCTGATATGGTGTTTCGAGGATATGATCCGGAGGCCTACAAAATGGTGAACGGTAACCGCCGGGCGTATGATTTAAGAACCAATGTCGAAGCTGACGACTACAGTGATCTGGCAGCTCTGATCAATGTGCTTAACAATACTCCGATCGACCAGCGACAAGACGCATTGGAAGCGGTTTTTGAAGTTCGTCGGTTCATTACTGCCATGGTAATGGACGTGTTTACAGCCAACTGGGATGGTCCGCTATACAACAAGAACAATTTTTACCTCTACCACAATCCGCAAAGCGACAAATTTGAATACATCCCCTACGATTTAGACAATACCTTTGGAATTGACTGGTTCAATATCGATTGGGCAAGTCGTGATATTTTTAACTGGTCTCCTGATTGGGAACCCCGGCCTCTGTATGAAAATGTGCTGGAAGTACCAGCGTTCAAAAGCCTGTTTGTCGAAGAATTTAACGCCTTATTGACTGAATTGTCGCTGAATCGTAAATTGCATCAGACTGCGCTTCATTTTCGTGATCAAATCGCCCCATTTGTTGCTGATGATCCTTTTTATGCTGGCGATTATGGTTGGGACTATTCAGATTTTATCGCCTCCTATCAGGCTCCTTTGCCGGCCAACCATGTCACCATGGGATTGCTGCCCTATATCGATGTACGCACCCAAACAGCATTGAATCAGCTGATTACATCCGGCAGGAAGAGAGAGAGAATAGCTGAAAATGATATAAAAATCTATCCGAATCCATGCCATGGTGTTTTTCATGTTGATTCTGATGAATCTGGACAGCTGCATATCTACGATTCACATGGAGTCTTGATCAATTCGGTAATTTACCCTGGCAGGCACACCCAAATCTCATTGAATGTACCTGCCGGGATATATTATATAAAACTAATCACTGATACCCACCGATCTGTATTATCAAGAATGCTCGTTATGTAGTTTTCTTTTTGAATAATTTGTAGAACAGTGCAAACAGCAAGAAACCTAAGGCTATTCCAGTCACGATGAAGGCCCATATATTGACTATCCGGCTTTCAGCTTGCATGCTGAAGTCTTCAAAATAAGCATCAAAAAAATCAACTTCCCATGATAGTCGGTTCCCCTCAATGATATTGCTGTTGGTATTAATCAAGAGTCCGGGCATGGTGATGGCGAAGCGATAATTGTCATCCATAGATTGATCGAAATAGGCCAGTTTGGCATCGAAATGGGCAAATAATTCACGATTCTGTCTATAAATCAAGTCGACATTTTCCCGACCCAAGACTGCCCTAAAGGCTTCTAATACATCATCGGTGTCACTGATGTCTGCATCATCGATTTGCAGTTGCTTGAGGATGAGTTGCTTTTTATTTGCAACCAGGTTTTTCTTCAAGGCACTTGATTCACTTTGGTCAAGAGCAAGAATAAATAACTGATAAATATCTTCGAATCCACTTGTGACGACATATCGTTCAAAGTCTTCCTCAAAACCTTCGTAATTCTCTTCGACATAATTGGGATCTGCCTCTCGTTCTTCCTCGTCCATAGGGATGAGACGAACTGCTTCTTCAGAAAGGTAGTCGCGCCAGTCAACCTTTTGAAAAGGATTGGTACTGAGTAGGATATCCTGATAATTCATGTAAGTGAAAAACCACCTGAAACGTTTTTTTAATTCGGGCTGAATTCGGATGACGGGTACAGTATCGGCCGGATTGAGATCCTGGGCGGCTTTTCTGGCCGATTGAAATGTTTTTGATAGGGTCAACCGATCTTTGTCGTCATGGGTGTAGCTCCATTCATGTTCCCAGCTTTCGTTGCCGATAGCCGGCAGTTTTAGGTCGATGATCTCACTTGAGTCACCCTCACAAACGATGGTTTTAGTGATTGATCCATTTGGGTGAACTTCAGTAGTGAAGAAAATATCGAGGCAGCTCGGTAATAGGAAAACCAATCCGATGACCAGACCGGTTTTCAGGGCTATTCGCTTCATTGTTTTCATGGTGAATAAATTTTTGTGGCCAGTGATACCTCGTGCAGGTAATTATTGATCCTGGTCCTGATTTTTTCTTTGTTGATAAACTTGGTTTTATTCAGATGCGCATAGAATTCAGATTTGAGGGTTGAATCGAGTTTGGCCAATTGTTGCTGATCCAATTGACCTTCGTTGTGAAATCGGGCCAAATTTTGCAGTTGGTTTGGCTGCTTGAGATTCAGACTTTCCGTTCCCAGGAAACTCTGAATATCATTCCAGCTGAAGAACACATTAACAATGAGTAACTGATTCTGGGTGGGTGTGAATTGATCGGCTGTGATGCTTCGATTAGCCAGGCGATGCTCTAACTGGTTAATTTTTCTAAGGGTATAGAATTGTTCGTAACCAAAAAAGACGAAGAGCAACACACAGGCTGCAGCCACTAGTTGAACGGCCAATCGGTATAGGTTAGAGCCCGGGTTTTGTTGCTGATATACGACATCACATACCTGGGTATAGACGGCGGCTTTCATTTGCTCTGATACCCGGGAATCACCGGTATCGGTAATCATAGTTTCCTGTATTGAATCCCATTCTGCCTGGCAATCCGGACAATTATGTACATGTTCATTCAATCGCTTTTTCTCGGCTTCAGTCAGTTCATCATCCTTCAGATACAGTAAGAATTCGATGTTTTTGCATTGCTCACTCATAATCTTCCTCCTTGTTTAGCCAATTGCGTAATGTTTTTCTTGCCAGGTATAAATTGGTTTTAATACTGCCTTCACTGAGCTTCGTCATTTTCATTACCTCCCGGATGCTGTAGCCCTCGAGGTCCCGTAGAACGAAGATCTCTTTTTGGGTGTTGGGTAGCTGGTCTGCCAATAGGATCACTTTCTGGATAAGATCGTAGGGATCAGCGTGATCTGACTGACCTTCAGCTATAGTCTCCACATTGCTCAGATCCTGTACTTCGAGTTTTTTGCTTATTCGGATGTAGTCAATACTTTCGTTTTTGACGATGCTATAGAGCCAGGTAGAAAACAGGGCTTGCTCCTCCTTGAATGAGTGGAAAGCTTTCCAGGCCTTGATGAAAGCATTCTGGACAATGTCTTGCACCGAGGCTTCTTCTTGTACGAAGCGTTGTGCGATATGGCAGGCAAAATCCATGTGTTCTTCCATGAGTTTACTAAATCTCTTTTCAGCCTTTTGGCGATATTTACTCGCTTGTTTCCTACCCATTGTTCTGGTACTTATCCAGGATTCTATCCTTTATACGAAGCTAAAGCTAAAAGGTCAAAATCGACTGACAATTCTTGTGAAACTGACAGTATAATTATTTGTATTTTTGTGGCGATAAAAAATCAATCCTAACGCTTATAGTATGGTCACATTCTTTCTTGGTAACTCCCAGGTATTTGCAGTTCACACTGAACAAGCACTCACACAGGTCGATCAGGAAAAACTTTATTGGTTATTCGGAAAATCTCCTGCCAGTTCCCACAAAGAACTATCAGGATGGTTTATTGGGCCAAGAATGGAAATGATCACACCCTGGTCAACCAATGCGGTTGAAATTACCCGGAATATGGGCATTGATGGAATACTGCGAATAGAGGAGTATTTTCCCGCAGAAGGGCCCGAGGCTGAGTACGACTCCATGCTCCAGCGGCAATATGAGAATCTGGATCAGGGAATCTTCACAATTGCTCATCAGCCAGAACCTATTGTGGAGGTCGATGATATTGCAGCCTACAATGAGCAAGAAGGATTGGCCCTGAGTGAGGATGAAATCGAATACCTGGACGATGTGGCTAAAAAAATCGGTCGGTCATTGACCGATAGTGAAGTGTTTGGATTTTCTCAGGTCAACTCAGAGCACTGCCGACACAAGATTTTTAACGGTACCTTCGTGATAGATGGCCATGAAAAGCAGGAATCGCTATTTGCTCTGATCAAAAAGACATCAAAAATCAACCCGAACACCATTGTTTCAGCTTATAAAGACAATGTGGCCTTTGTTCTGGGCCCCACCATCGAACAATTTGCACCGAAAACACAAGATAAACCCGATTTTTTTGAAACCCACGACATCGAATCGGTGATCTCGCTGAAAGCTGAAACCCATAATTTCCCCACAACAGTCGAGCCTTTTAATGGGGCGGCTACCGGATCAGGAGGTGAAATCCGTGACCGGATGGCCGGCGGTAAGGCCAGTATTCCTTTGATTGGTACAGCTGTATACATGACAGCCTATCCACGGATGGGTGAGAACAGGCCATGGGAAGATAAAGATCCGGCTCGTCCCTGGTTGTATCAAACTCCTAAAGAGATCTTAGTCAAAGCTTCGAATGGGGCCAGTGATTTTGGTAATAAATTCGGACAACCACTCTTATGCGGCAGTTTACTCACTTTTGAGCATGTCGAAAATAACAAGCAGCATGGTTTTGATAAGGTGATTATGTTGGCCGGAGGTGTGGGTTTTGCCCGTGCCGATGACGCCAAAAAAGACATGCCCGAATCCGGTGATGTAATTGTGGTTCTAGGCGGAGATAACTACCGGATTGGAATGGGTGGCGGGGCTGTATCGTCTGTGGCAACTGGAGAGTTTGATAACAGCATCGAACTCAATGCCGTTCAGCGCTCGAATCCTGAAATGCAGAAAAGGGTATATAACGCCATCAGGGCCATGGCCGAATCGGGTGTGAATCCTATTGTGGCCATACATGACCACGGTGCTGGCGGACACCTGAACAGCTTATCTGAGCTGGTCGAAGAAACAGGTGGGACTATCAACCTTGATCAATTACCTGTCGGAGATCCAACCCTTTCAGCCAAAGAGATCATTGGTAATGAGTCACAAGAGAGAATGGGGCTCATCATTAAAGAAGAAGATTACGATACACTTCACCAGGTGGCCGAACGGGAACGGGCACCAATTTATGCGGTTGGAAAAACCACTGGTGATCACCGTTTCGTATTCAAAAACAAGGCAGGTGAAAAGAATCCGATCGATTGGGAATTGGCTTACATGTTTGGTAAGCCACCTAAAACAGTGCTAAAAGATAAAACGGTTAAAGCTGCTTTCAATGAGCTGAATGTCAAGGTAGACGATATAGAGACCTACCTGAACCAGGTATTGGCCATTGAAGCCGTAGCCTGCAAAGATTGGCTCACCAATAAGGTGGATCGCTCGGTGACCGGACGAGGAGCTGTTCAGCAATGCGCTGGTGAGATTCAATTGCCGGTGAATGATCTGGCGGTGGTATCCCTTGATTATCAAGGCAAGGCAGCCATTGCGAATTCGATCGGACATGCACCCATTCCGGCTTTGGTTGATGAAAAAGCCGGATCGCGTCTGGCTGTCGCTGAGTCTCTCACCAACATCATCTGGGCCCCGATGAAAGATAAGATTAAATCGATTTCCCTTTCCGCAAACTGGATGTGGCCAGCCAAAAACCCAGGTGAAAATGCACGCTTATACAATGCTGTAGAGGCCTTGAGTGAATATTGCTGCGAATTGGGCATCAATGTTCCGACAGGTAAAGACTCGATGTCAATGACCCAAAAGTATCCCGATGGCACCACAGTATATGCTCCGGGTACCGTTATTGTTTCAGCAGCAGGTGAGGTGCCTGATCTGAATAAGACGCTTCCACAAGTGATGGTCAATGACACGAAAAGTGATTTGATTTATATCGACCTTTCGGATGGACGCTTTGCCTTAGGTGGTTCAAGTCTGGCCCAGGTACTCAATACGCTGGGAACTGAAGTGCCAGATACAATGCCTGGAAAAGAATTTGCCAATGCGTTTAATGTCATACAGTCACTTATTATCGATGGATTGTTGTCAGCCGGACATGATGTATCAGCCGGAGGATTAATAACAGCCGTATTGGAGATGTGTTTTCCTAACAAGGAGGGTGGCGTAGGACTTGATTTGTCTGTTTTCGATCATCCTGACCCAGTCGGTGTGCTCTTCTCAGAACAACCGGCACTGCTTGTACAGAGCACCCAAAGCAAACAAGTCTTGAAGGTGTTGGCCGCGGCCAGCATTCCTGCGAAATGCATCGGAAAACCAATTGCCGATCGTACCGTTTTAGTCAGTGGATTGGGTGTAGAAGCCAACTTGCCTATAGATGATCTGCGTGATCGTTGGTACTATACATCCTACCTATTCGACCAGGATCAGTGTGGTATCGACTTGGCCCAGGAACGCTATGACTCGTATAAAAACCAGGTCTTACGCTATACTTTCCCTACCGGATTTTCGGGTCGCTTCGCTGATCAGGGTATAGATTCAAGGCGGAAAGAAAAGAGTGGGGTAAGGGCTGCCATCATTCGAGAGAAGGGCGTCAATGGTGACCGCGAGATGGCTTATGCCATGCACCTGGCCGGTTTTGATGTTAAGGATGTCCACATGACCGACCTCATCACCGGAAGAGAAGATTTGAGCGATGTCAACTTCATCGTATTTGTAGGCGGTTTCTCTAACTCTGATGTGCTAGGTTCAGCCAAAGGATGGGCAGGTGCCTTCTTATTCAACGAAAAGGCCAAGGCCAGTCTCGATGCTTTTTATGCTCGTGAGGATACGTTGAGTCTTGGTATTTGCAATGGTTGTCAGGTTATGCTTGAGCTTGATTTGATTCATCCTGAAGATCAATCTCATCCAAAGATGTTACACAATGCATCCGGCAAGTTTGAATCCGGATTCCTGGGGGTCAATATCGAACCCAATAATTCAGTCATGTTTGGCTCCTTATCTAACACCAGGCTAGGAGTTTGGGTCGCACATGGTGAAGGTAAATTCTGGTTTCCCGAGCCTGAGCGCTACAATAAACTAGTGAAATTCAGTTACTCGGCCTATCCGGCCAATCCGAATGGCTCACCTGAAGATGTTGCAGCCATTTGCTCTGATGACGGACGTCACATAGCCATGATGCCCCACCTCGAGCGAGCATTCCTTCCCTGGCAATGGGCCCATTACCCTGCCGATAGAAAGGCCGATGAGTGCAGCCCATGGTTAGAAGCTTTTGTGAATGCCAGGGAGTGGGTGAAGAAAAATCAAAAGTAGCTCGAGCCGTCCCAGCAGTGCGTACAAAGTTTTTCTTTAGGCAAACCAATGGCCTTGACCAAATCTGGTAGGTCTTGATACATCAATGAATCCAGTCCCAGGTTTTTGGCGATTTGCTTCACCATTGTGGCGTACTCTTTCGTAGTTGGATCAGAATAACGTTCAAGATTAACATCTTCTTTGCCTTCGAGTTGAATAATCGCCTTTCTGGTGGCCAATTCAGCAGTCGATCTTGATTGACTGAAGTTTAAGAAAACACATGGGAATGTCAGTGGCGGACAGGCAATGCGCATATGAACCTCGGCTGCGCCGCAGTCGTGGAGATCTTTCGTATTATCCTTCAGTTGGGTGCCTCTGACGATCGAGTCATCCAAAAATACCATTCGTTGGTCCTTAACCAATTCTTTATTGGGGATCAATTTCATTTTCGCTACCAAATCTCGAGTTTCCTGATTTTGGGGCATAAAACTCCTTGGCCAGGTAGGTGTATATTTGGTATAGGCTCTTTTATACGGGAGCTTTAGTTCATTTGAATAGCCATAGGCGTGACCAACCCCCGAATCCGGGATTCCACAAACGAAATCAGCCTTCACATCATCACGGCGGGCAAGGGCAGCCCCACAATTGTATCGACACTGATCAACATTGATGCCTTCATAGTCTGAATTAGGATAGCCGTAATATACCCACAAGAAGCTGCAAATCTGCATCTGATCATTGGCCTCCCTAAGTGTTTCATACCCATCGGCAGTAACTTGTATGATTTCACCCGGCCCAATGAAGTGTTCAATCTCATAATCAAGGTTCGGGAAACTATTGGTTTCAGAAGCCAGAGCATAACCGTGGCTGTTTTTCCCGAGTATGATGGTTGTGCGTCCAAGCTTATCACGTGCAGCCACTATACCCTTTTCATTTAATAGCAAAAGCGAACAGCTTCCTTTGATGGAATCATACACATTCTCAATCCCTGAAACCAGATCATCTGCTTCACAGATCAGTTTGGAGACCAGTTCGGTGGGGTTGGTAAAGTTTTGGGAAGTTTCGACGAACTGATTGCCTTGCTTCAGAAAGCGCTCAGTTAACTCATCGCTGTTATTGATTTTGCTCACAGTGACCAGGGCAAACTTACCGAGGTGAGAGTGCACAATGATGGGTTGACTATCGGTATCACTGATTACCCCGATTCCGGCATTCCCTTTAAAGTCGCCCAGGGAAGTTTCGAACTTATTCCTGAAATAGGCGTTCTCTAAACTGTGGATCGACCGGGTAAACACATCCATGTCAATGAAGGCCATGCCAGCCCGCTTTGTGCCCAGATGGGAATGATAATCAGTACCATAAAAAACGTTGGCCACGACATCGTGATTGGCAACAGCTCCAAAAAATCCGCTCATACTTTACTATTTAGGTTTGCGGTGAATATACCCATTGTTTACAAACAATCTTATACGGAGTTTTCAACGCTA
>CAYUGX010000162.1:0-11112 GCA_964444375.1 uncultured Porphyromonadaceae bacterium
ACAGGATTGGTTCAGTAGCTCCGTACCGATTTCTTTTGGGATGTAGTCTAAGTCTATGGCTAATTGTAACATACTGGAAACTTCTAAACAGCTGCCTTTGGCATAATATAGGAACCGTATGAATTCTCGATCAGTTTGTCTTCCATGACCCTCTGCGATATTGTTCGAAATGGAGACAACCGCCCGTCTGATTTGATCCATAAAGCCAAAGTCATATTTGGGTTTGATCTCCTGATAGACTGATAAACATAGACTATAGGCTTCCTGATATGCTTGAATTTCTTGGAATGTTTTGAATGTGGCCATTTTAGTTTACCCAGTGAACTTTCTTGGATTCTTGAGTGCTACCATTTTTAACCTGAATAATGTAAACTCCATCTTGAAGAATCGGTGAAAAGCTATAAGGCAGTTCATTAACAATGGCTTTAAACCGGATGGAACCTTGTAGATCAATCACTCTAATGGAAATCCAAGACGGGCGAAGCCCACCGGACAGCGAAGTGTCAGACGGGCCGTTAGGCCCAACAGACTCTACTAAAACCTTCTCTCCTAATTTTTTTATGACATATACACCCCCATCGCTAATCAAATCTGCCAATCCAACATTGCTTGATAGTTTTATATAAAGTTGAAATCGTTCATCAAAAACCCCCGCCCCGGTGTGGAATTCATACACGGGCTGGTTGGATAGATCGTGTACGATACCGAGGGCGAGGTCTTCGAGTCTAACAATCGGAGCGTTCGGTGATGAACGATATGAAGGGAGGGATATTTTTAGGTGTTGTGGTTGGTTGGAGTAGTAGGATAGGGGGATTGGATTTTGGAGCCTGACCCCAGCGAAAGCGGGATTGCAGGGTTCAAGGTTCAGGGTGTTGATTGCGCAGTATTTGTCGTCAATAATCGTGGCTATTTGAGGGCTGCTTCCTGAGCCGTATTGGAATCTCTCCGAATCGTATGACTCATAAGAATTACAGGCATTTTTGTTATAAGAAATTGCTGTTTGGTCAAATCTGTTGTCATCGTTTGAAATTGAAACACGAATTATATTGAAATTGTCTGATGGATTCGCCGTCTGGTGAGCTTCGCTCGTCTGGTGGCCTTCGGCCGTCTGATGGGCTGCACCCGTCTTGAATTGCGATTTGAAGGTGCTTGGGTTTTGGGTTTTTGCATAATGATTCAATCCAAGAGATGTACTCGTATTCGCTTTCACCCAAAAACCTTGGCCTGGGGCGATGTTTCTTACGTTATTGCTGGGGACACCGATCCCGGAGGTGCCGTTATAGGTATCCCAGGTGGTGGTTTCGCCGGTACCGCCAGTGGTGACATAGAGGGTTTTGTGCTCGAGATTTTCTTGCCCTATCCAACCAAAGTAATTGGGGTATTCATTGCTATCCGAATTGTCTTTGCCGAAGGCGATCGGACAGGGGAGGGGGTTACCGATGAGGTTCCAGCCCTCACCGGCTCCCCTGGACACTGTTATGAACCTACGGTTACGGAAAGAGTTTAATACACCTGCGAATATCAGTGTCTTAGGATTGGATGAATAAAATGTGTTGTAGCCTACGAATGGTTCGACTGTATTAGCTTCATGCTGTATACTCCAAGAGGCAAGCTCTTCGTTGTAGGTGTAAACGCCATGAAGGTGATCGCCCTGGGAACCAAAAACTTCTTCTATAGTGCCTGCTTCGGTTACAGGTGAGGATACGAAGTGTCATTGGTCTGGACTCAGGTATACTTCTACCGTACCTGATACATTTTCACATGCATGATATAGTGCTCCTGATCCTGAGGCATCTGCTTTTATGATCAATCCATCTTCACCAGCTTGGTTATCAATGATTGAATTTACTGTTAGGCTTCCTCCCGGATGTATTTCAAGCGATGCATCCGACGAGATTGTAAGTGAATGACAAGAAATAGAGGATTCAATGTTTACCGATCCAGTAATGGTTGCGTGGGTATAATCACCAGGTGTGCCATTATCCCATGATAGGGATGACCATTCTCCACTAGCATCAGATAAAGTAACTTTTTCGTTTATCGTAAATGACTCAGAAATACCCGTAAATCCGTCAGTGTTTTTAGCTTCATAATTACTCTTATTACCAATGGAACTCAATACATCACTCCAGTACCCAGAATCCAAAACCTCAAACCTATACCGATAATTATCCGAAGTCCCCAATGCTGTTATCGTATACCTATCGGATGATAATCCCGGTGGGATATCTGAGCGATAGCTTGCACTCACGGTTGAGTACTCCCAAACTGATGCTCCACGGGCCCAGCCAACTCCAAAAAGAAAGAAGGGGTCCGAATCACTGCCCTGGTAGGCAATGATATTATCCCCTGATCCAGCCGGATTGAAATTCCCCGATTCCACAAAGCCATTCCCGCCATCTTTTGAAGGACAGGAAACTACTGTACCTGCTGCTATTGCTGATGTAGCTGTAAAAGTAAGTACCCCTTCACTATCCCTAAACGCTTGTTGTTCATTCATCCATGCGTTGTCGGTGAAATGGATCACTGTGCCCGCTTCAATATCTCGCAAGAAGAGCACATCGAAGTTTTTTGCTCCGTCGGCGTTGACGGTTATGATGGCTAGGTCGCCGGGGAATAGGATAGATTGGGAGAAGAGTTGGAATGGGAGGAGGTAGGTGATCAGAAGTATGAGTTGTTTCATTAATATAGCTTTATAGTCTTCAGTTCTCAGTCTTCAGTCTTCAGCAAGGAATAAGGGTTCTTCAAAGCACAAGTTTTATTGACTTGACAAGGCCTTCTAGCATGGAAGCGATTTGGGTAGCTTCATTCACCAATTGTTTAGCAGTTTCTGGATCTATAATATTTGATTGCCCAGCAATTAACAATTGGGTTTTCAATTCTGCTGCTGATCCTTTTGAATAATGGAGAAACCTGATAAACTCTTTGTCTGATTTTCTTTCGTATCCTTCTGCAATATTTGAAGCGATTGATAAGGATGATCTTATGATTTGATCTTTCATGCCATATTCTCTACAATCTTTCAGCGCCTTGAAGATGCTGATTGTTAGCTTTTTACTTCGCTGCCAAACGTCAAGATCCTCAAATCCTTTATATCTCATACAGCCTCCTGATTCTTCGTACTTGCTACTTCATCCTCTTGCCTTGCTGAGGACTGAAGACTGAGAACTGAAGACTCTCGAAAAATGTCGATCATTTCATCCAACTCCCGATAGAATTGCAACAGCTCCCCAACCACCTCATCTTTTGAATCAATTTCTTCGATTTCAATCAGATAGGAGCGTAGGAATGGTGAACGATCGAGTAGTTCCCAAATAAAAACGTCACGTGTTGTCATGGCCGAATGGTTTAGTGTCTATAGGTATAAATGCAAGTTGATGGGGGGAGTGGAAAAAAAGTGGGAGTTTTTTTTGATTTGGTGGGGGTTTTGGGTTCTGGGTTCTTGGTATAGGTGGATAATTGATTCTTTAGGATTGTGACGAATGTCATATAACTTGTGGTAAATAGCGTTTTGGATCGGGTTAGTAAACGATATCAACAATGAATGGTTTTTGTTGATAATCAATTGGTCGTTAAGGGGTTACCAATGTTGATTTGAGGGGATTAAGAAAAAAGTGGGTGTGTTTTTTCCATTTGGGGAGTTGAAATGCATCTAAACCTATAGGGAATAATGTATCCCGAAGGGAATAGTCTGGGGCCCTGAACCACCTGGACCTAATTAAAGCCTTAAAAAAATGAAAGAAGAAAAGCCTAAGCTTGAACTCAAAAAGCGGATTATCGCAAATTTGAGTAACATTGAAATGAACCATGTTTATGGTGGGGATGGGGATGAGGGGGGAAATGAGAGTAAGACTTGCAACACAGATGAAAAGAAACGAGAAGGGGACAGGGACAGTGTTATTGACAAAGTAACAAATTTAATTACGACGAAGTTTCCCACAAGGGTTGGTTGTTAGAAATTGGGCCGATCATCGGCCCAACCTTTTTCTTCTATTTGTGAAACAATATAATTAAGCAGAGGATCATTGACTTTGAATAGGTCTTCCAGCTCAATTTTGAAATTTGCATCCAATTTTATTCCGCTAACCTGGGTCGGGGTTTCATCAGGGTATCTCACACCAATACCTGAAAACCGCAGCTCTATACCTCCAGGGATAGATAGATCTGAAACATTTCCATCAGCACCAGCTGTTGGAGAGCCGATAGTAAATGATTTAGGATATGCTTGTAAATACATAGCTTGAAATTCTCCCCGACTTTGTGTGAATTCATTTACAAGCAAAATCAGATTTCCATCGAAGCTACTTTCGCTTGAATTACCAATCTTAAGTTCCCTCGTATATGGATACGATGGTTTATCATATGGATTCATTTCGATGATTTTAGCAAAAGGTAATTGTCCTGAAAACAGTAATTCCGAAATTGTTTCTTTATACCAATTTGTTCCGCCCCTTAAATCGAAAATCAAATACTTTTTACCACTGTTCTTTATAAGAAATGGTCTAATACTTATCGATTCATTATTACAGAAGTCAAAATAAGCAAAGGAATCCTTAGAAAAACTGTTCAATCTTTCTGGGGTAATATCTAAATATTCATTTGTTGAAATAGTCTTTGTTTCAATTTCCAATAAAACGTTTGAACGAGAGACCGTTACTTTTTCAGTTTTTTTATTGCTTCTCAATTTTTTTTGAACTAGAGATCTTTGAGTTGCATTATTAAGATTTGACCTATTCCCTATTGAAAAAGTCCAGGTTGAGTCCAATGAATAAGTACTAGTACCAATTAAGATATCTCCACGTTTGAATTTGTCTTTGTAGTCTTGATGAACATTCCAAATGATAGGCGTTTCTTCAATGATTCTTATTTTAAACGGAAGAAAGTAGACTCCAAAATGATTATCTAATATGAAACTGTTGCATTGACCGTGTAAATCATTTAGGGACATGAATCTGGTGTACCAAAACACGTGATAATCTTCAACATCTCTCAAATTAATGAGAGTTTTGATATGGTCACCAAGATTGTAAAAATCTGAATTATCTATGAATCTAAAGTAGGGATAGAAATAATAAATTGCATTCCAATATCTGGCTAAACCTAATAGGCGCAATGATAAATCTGGAAATGGCGTAAGGTGTTCATTTTCAATAAAAATTGGAGAGCCAACCCCTTTTGTAAAGTCAATATTTGATGGTTTGATATGGGTCCAATAGAGTTGTCTATTTATTCTTTGTATGGTGCTTTTGGAAAGAGTTTTGAGGTTTGAATTCTTAAGAGGATATCGTTTGGATAAGTATGGGGCAGTTCCATTTAAATCCTTGTCATAGTGGTATTCAATAATCAGATCATCAACTAATTGACAGAATTGCCTTTTTGATCTACAGGTTAATACCTTCTCAATATTGTGGATGAAAATGCTGTCATAATCAATAAAATTATATGCAGGATTTGGTGAAGCATACTTTGCTAATCCCCAGACTTTAATATAGGTTTCAGCATAATCAAGGCCATTTTTACTGTATTGCCCATTTGCATTTAAAACGCTTAGGGAAAAGCAGAACAAAAACGAAAGAAAGCATTTATTCATCTCTTTGATAAGATTTGGTAATTACTCCAAAATAATGGATGATAGTAATATTCATGATTGATCATGTATCTTTTAGTTATAGCTAAAGCCTCTGAAGGAGTAAAATTACTTATTTGAGCGTAAAACTGTTGAGCGAAGGAGGAGGCAAACCGGTCTGGAATTTTCCTATGAGTGTAAATAATAGCATCAAATCCTTTATAAATCAAGGCTCGATTCAAGTTAACAGGGCCCTCTCCATCGAAGTATCGATAATGACCAGAATGACAAGTGTTGAGAAAAGCAATGTCACCTGAAAAATCAAGCTCTAGAACCCGATGATAATCTAGAATTTCAAGATCCGTGCTGGTATCACCTGTCAATAAAAGTCCACTGACCAAATCGGTTATCCCATAATAGTGTGAAGCAATATGTAAAAAGCCCTGATTTCTAGATTCAACAAGCTTTGAGATTTTTGCATTCTGTTTAGTAAATTCTAAGGTATTATAACCATTCTTTCTTAGTATCTCACCAATTTTAGAAATCTCAGTTAATGATTCATTAAGATTAGATAAATTACATCTGTCATTTAACAAATATGATTCGTTAAAAATTGCAGGAGCAAAACCTAACCAAGAACTTTTGGGAATCTTTACTTCTGATTCATAATATGTTGTTGCTGACAAACCTAGTGTAATAAAGGCCTCTTCGACAAGATGCTTGCTTTCCGAATTGTCTGGTTCTATATCCAGGGCGTCAAAAGGTAGGTTCCAAAGAAATCCATCCGGGATGATATGATAATAATTAATGGAGTGAGGATCATTTGGCAAACAGGGAGAGATATATAAAGTTATTTTTTGCAGTAAGCTATTGAATTTCACAAAATCATATTCTTTGGAAGCAATTAGCAACTCTTCAGCTGTTTTGAGGAGGTCAAAAGAATTTGGGAGCTCTCCATATGTTGCTTGATTTGATTCGATGGTAATAAAATATGTTTTATTGTTGCTTGAGTCAACAAGAAACTCGATCAGGCACTGATCCTCACCTAACGAGCACTGCAGTGAATCAAGTGAGCAAGGAGTGAAGCTAGAATAGTTAACTGCCTTTGGGTTATAAAGTGATTCTATTTCTTTTTGCAGACTTTTCAGATATGTAATATTTGCTAATTCTGGTTCAACTAATTCAAGAAGTCGCTCAAAATCTAAGTCCGCTTTCGAAAGCTGAGTTTCAAAAGAATTTAAATGGTAAGATGATCGCGAGAAAAACAATGGATTTATTTTTTCTTTGTTCTTATTTAGGAGAATTTCCGTCATATAGGCATTATGACAATGCTCAAAAAGAAAGAATACAAATCCCGGATTGTATTCAGTTTGTAGGCTGTCAATTAATAGTTGGTTCCTAATTAACTTGTTTACAGTTGTTTTGAGTGTAATGGCCGAGGTTATTTGAGGTAGTTCTTCCCTTATTCTTTTCAGCAGGGAGTTGTAAATATCAAACGATAAGTTATAAAACTCTGTGCTTTTCGTTAGCCTTGTCAATAAGTGATCTTTTTGAAATAGTTGGAATTGAATATCACCAAAAATATCCATGACTATTGAATAATCTGAAAGTGCTTCAACATTACTACTTTCAATAAGATCATTTGAACTTTGATATATTTCTTTGAACACGCGATAGGCTGTATCAATATAACACTGAGCTTTATCTAAACCACCCCAAGTAAGATGAGTCCTTGAAAGATTGTAGTAGCTGTGAATTATTTCATTGCTCAATGGACAATTCTTTCTCATCTCCAATCCTCTTAGGTAGAAGTATTCCGCGCTATCCCGCTGCAAACAATCTAAATAGTAGTTGCCTATATTATTGAGGACATCTCCAAGCAAATCGTAATTGGTGTTGTGGTATTTTTCCGCTAAATCTAAGGCGGCATAGTATTGTTTTTTTGATGATTCAAAATCACCAATAACTTTCAAACTATTGCCAAGATGTTGGTAAATAATAGGAAACATAGCATCATTCCTCCTTAAAACTTCGTTCCTGATTTGCAATGAATAGTTATAAAAGTGGAGCGCCAAGTTTGGTCTCGAAACGCATAAAAGCGAGTTACCTATTCTGTTTAAAAGTATCGCTTGGTTTATACGACTTGGATTCTGAATCAAGGTTAGTAATGAAATATCGATAGCATGTCCATATTCACCATTTTGATACAATAGCCGTGATAGGTCAAACAAGATATCGCTATACAAATCATGTTGATCCGCATAAGTCTCGTGATAGATGGCTTGATTAAGAAGTGAGGCTGCTCTATTTTCAGCAAAGTATAGATTGCAAAGTTCCCTTTCATTGTCAAGAAATATTACCTTGATCAGGCTTTCATCGAACTTTTGTAATGAGTCTTGCACAATTTCGAGGATCTCAATACTAGTTTCATTTTGGTTGCACTTTCGACAAATCTCCCCATAATTTTGCATCACAGCTGCCCAGAGATAAATACCTTGACTGTATAGTTCTTGTTGGTCTGCTAGAAGTTCAGCTTGGTTTAGTTTTGCTAGCTGTGGATCAAAGTTTGCCAGAAACCTATTTGCACGATTCTGATAGTTGATGCATCCTTTTGTATTCCCATTTTGGAGATTGATCTTGGCAATCTTTGATGCAGTTTGAAAGGCAACCTGGTATTTTTCCTGCTCGACTTGTTTGATTAGCGTTTGCTTCAAGCTAAACAAAGCGTCTTGTGCTGGTATTTCCTGGCATAGAAACAAAAAAACTAAACATGCAATCAAACACCGGAAATAATGTAACTCAAATCTGAGATTATCAGAGTCCTGGCTAATATGTGTTGATGTCCTTTTCAATTCATTGATGAGGAACGAACATGTGATAAAGGCTAAATAGAGTTTAGGTTTACAACCCTTTTGATCCTTATACGAAACATAGCGAAAAAGTTACATTTTCCATACCTTTTTATCATCCATTCTTTAACTTGCTTTGCATGGAGAAATTGTTGATTTCAATAGCTTCTCAAATTAATAATAATCTTCACAAGTGTTCATCTCCAGGGCTACTAATAGGCCTATCTGGTATCAGCATTTTTCTCGCTGAGTATAAACAATGGATTGCAGGTAGGGCAGGCACTCATGATGGAGTTTCTGATTATCACGCCATTTTATCTAAAATCATTAGGCAAATCAACTCTGGTTTCAACTTCCCAGCTCATGCCAGTGGGCTATCTGGAATAGCCTGGACATTTGCCTATTTAGGAGATAGAGGATTTATAAGCAAGGACGAAGCAACACTATTTGACCCCATTCTTCCAGGGCTTTCAAAATGGGCTTTGGATGAAGCCCAAAAAGACAATCCAGATGTCCTGCACGGTGCCCTGGGAGTAAGCCTTTTGCATGGTGAAGATCCAAAATCCCAAACCCAAGTGATCGATGAAATTCTAAAAAGAATAGATACAGACAATATTGATTTCGGACTTGCCCACGGATTACCAGGATATCTTGTGGCCATGCTTGAAGGGTTGCAAAACATCCACGAGAAAAATACAACTGGGCAGGCACGAATCAAAGAAATAATCCAATTGACACATTTCATCATAAATCAGGCCGACTGGAATATGACAGAGGGATCAGTCTTCCCAACCAAATTTTCAAAAGGAAAATCGAACTACCCATCCAGGCTTGCCTGGTGCTATGGCGACGCAGGTATTGGAGCAGGATTGTTGCGGATAACTGAGTTGTTAAAGAAAATTGCGATTGACTTCGATGAAGAATTTGAGCACTTTACAAAAGTGGGTATAAGAGTTCTTGAATTGGCTGCAAAGCGTCAATCCTCGGCAGACACCAGGATCTCAGATCCTTTTTTCTGTCATGGTAGTTCGGGTTTGGCACTGATCTTTTTCAAGGCTTGGCTTATCTCGAAAAATGATAGACTTAGGGTTGCGTGGCAATATTGGCACCAACAAACTGTGAATTATCTACCCGAAGTTCTGGCATCAATGAATAGAAACCCTGACCCGAGAAAACTATGCCTGTTGGAAGGCATTTCAGGTATCGGATTAGTACTATTGGCCATTGAACAAGTTGAACTTCCTGGCTGGGAGAATGGATTGATGATTTAATGGAAGCGTTGTCGTCCTGAGTGCTTTGTTCGGGGACAGCTTTTACGTATTCGTTGCCCAGTTCTAGCGGGTCCCCGCTCTACATAATTGTGTTTATATTAGGTATGATGTGGATGGCGGGGATGACCGCCTCTTTGTGGCTTGGGTTAAATTTCGAATGCTTGGCGGATTTTCTCAACGTAGTCGAGCCTCTCCCAACCAAAGAAAGTGGCTTCCTCTTCGCGAACAGGATCCCCATTTGTTCCACCCATCTTGACTATGGCAGTATAAGACTCCCGACCAAAATGCCCATAAGAAGCAGTGGGGCGATAGATCGGTTTCTTGAGATCGAAACGCTTTACGATTGCGAACGGACGAAGATCGAAGATTTTCTGAACTTGTTCTGCGATATAGGCGTCAATGTTGTCCTGTTGTCCTGATGTCCTGTTGTCTTGTTGTGTTTTTGCGGTACCAAAAGTATTGATGAAGACACTTACTGGCTGCGCAACACCGATAGCATAAGCTAGTTGTACTTCAACCTCATCAGCAACCCCAGCGGCTACCAAATTCTTTGCAATATGTCTAGCAGCATAAGCAGCAGATCTATCCACTTTTGAAGGATCTTTCCCTGAAAATGCTCCACCTCCATGTGGTGCCTTACCTCCGTAGGTGTCAACCACGATCTTGCGACCCGTAAGCCCTGTATCCCCATGAGGCCCGCCAATCACAAACTTCCCAGTCGGATTCACATGAAGCACAACACCATTCCCTGCTTCCCCGCTTCTCTGCTTTCCCGCTTCGCTGTAATAAACCTCCAATAACTCTCTAATCAATCCCTCTGAGCTACGAATTACCCTCGGAATAAGCACCTCAACCACATCCTTCTTTATCTGTTCAATCGACGCCTCCTCATCATGCTGGGTCGAAATCACAATTGTGTGAATGCGAATCGGTTTATGATCATCGCTGTATTCTAAGGTGACCTGTGACTTCGAATCGGGTCTCAGATAGGTCATTTCTTTTTCTTCCTTCCGGATAGCGGCCAATTCGTAAAGCAAGCGATGACTCAACTCCATGGTCAAAGGCATGTACCGATCAGTCTCTTTGGTGGCATAGCCAAACATCATTCCCTGATCACCTGCACCCTGATCCTCTTCCTTCTCGCGTTTTACACCCTGAAAAATATCAGGTGACTGCTCATGGATCGATGAGATTACCCCACATGAATCCGCCTCGAACTGATACTCCGATTTGGTGTACCCAATGTCCTTAATTACCCCGCGCGCAACCTTCTGTACATCTACATAACCCTTGGTTCGCACCTCACCAGCTAGTACCACCAACCCTGTAGTTACTAAGGTTTCACAAGCTACTTTCGAATCGGTATCCTGACGCAAAAACTCGTCCAATAATGCATCAGAGATTTGATCGGCCACCTTATCTGGAT
>CAYUGX010000163.1:0-11103 GCA_964444375.1 uncultured Porphyromonadaceae bacterium
TTCTATGCTTCAGCACATGCAAGAAAGATCCAATTATGATTGCCGTAAAAGGGCAGTTGATGGATTATCTGCAGAATAAACCAGTTGAGGAAGCCCTTGTCGAATTATTTACCCGCAAGATTGAATCTGGAATTTATTCAGCCAATTATACGCTATTTGATGCTGTGCAAACTGATGCAAACGGACAGTTCTCTTTCGAGATTCCCGATCTTGCTTATACATCAGTAAAACTTGCATTCTCGAAAAAAGATTATTTCGGCTGGTCGTATGAACTTGAAGGCGATGTACTACGGTCGAGTCAGGGTATGGATGAGGTTTTCAAGCTCGATCCGAAGGCCTGGATTACTGTACGAGTGATCAATGAGAGACCCGTATCAATTGGAGATTATTTTGAGTATCGCCTATTGAATGGTTATGGTTCATGTGAGGATTGTTGCCAGGGAGAGATAGAATCATTTACTGGTCGTGATATTGACCAGGTTAGGACTTGTATGGTTGTTGGGCACCAGGATATCCTGATACAATGGATGAGTCGCAAGGATGGTATACAAGAAGGCGCCACTGATCTCTTTTTTGTTGAGGCCTTTGGTACAACTGAGATTACCCTAAGTTATTGATTATGGAAAAACCATTAGTGTCTGTTATTACTGTCAATTACAATCAATCAGGGGTCACTCGTGATTTTTTGAATAGCATGAGATCGATTACTTATCCATCTGTTGAAATATTTGTTGTCGATAATGGATCACCCAATGACAATCCGGATACTTTGGCGGAGGAGTTTCCTGAAATCAAGCTAATTAAAAGTGAAAAGAATTTAGGTTTTGCAGGGGGAAATAACCTGGCTCTTGAACCGGCAGAAGGAGAATATTGCTTATTTATCAATAACGACACTGAAGTTGAACCGGATTTTCTTGAACCACTTGTTTTACGCTTTCAGGAGGATCCAAGTTTAGGTATGGTAAGTCCAAAAATCAAGTTTTTTCACACTCCTGAAACCATTCAATACGCAGGTTATTATCCTTACAATTGGATCACTATTCGTCAGCACCTGATAGGATATCGGGAAAAAGACCGGGGGCAATATGATGAGGGTGGGTATACATTTGGCGCACATGGTGCTGCTATGATGATTCCGAGGAAGGTCATTCAAGAAATTGGGCCCATGGCTGAGCTTTTCTTTCTGTATTATGAAGAGCACGACTGGTGTGAAAGAATTAAGCGGGCTGGGTATCAGGTATATTACGAACCTAGATCTGTGGTGTGGCATAAAGAATCTGTTTCAACGGGTCGCGCGAGTCCACTAAAATTATATTATCTCACCCGGAATCGGATTCTGTTTGCTCGACGAAATAACCGTGGAATTACTAAACTAATTTCGTTGGTTTATTTGTTTACCGTTGTCCCGGCTAAGTTTACAGTTCTTTTCCTGATTCAACGGCGATTCACCATGCTTAGGAAAGCCTACCAGGCAACTGCCTGGAATATCCTAAATAAAAAATATGAATAAAAGATCCCTGATGTTATGGTAGATATTTTTTGGTTTATTGTGCATTGTATTGAGATTGTACTATTTGTATACCTTGGCTTTGCCGCAATCTATGTTTTTCTTTTTGGATTGGCCGGTCTTTTTCAATACCGGCCCGTACAACTGCCCAGCTATAGTCAAAGAAAATTTGCAGTTCTGATTCCAGGCTATAAAGAAGATGCGGTCATAGTGGAGGTGGCGAGACAGGCTACTGAACAAAACTATCCAAGCACTTTATATGATGTGGTGATAATTGCAGATTCATTTCAAGCAGACACTTTAGAATCACTTCGCCAATTACCAATCAAACTGGTGGTTGTTAGTTTTGAGAAAAGTACCAAATCCAAAGCGCTAAATGCTGCTATGGCAGAGATTGGGGATAATTACGATGTGGCACTCATCCTGGATGCAGATAATGTCATGGAACCCGACTTTATCGAAAAGATTAACATGGCGTTTGAGAACGAGTATATAGCAGTTCAAGGACATCGAGCGGCTAAGAACTTCAACACCAATATGGCAGTGCTTGATGCGATCAGCGAGGAGATTAACAACAGTATATTTAGAAAGGGTCATCGCGTTTTAGGTTTATCGTCTGCCTTAATAGGATCGGGTATGGCCTTTGACTATGGATATTTCAAAGAGGTGATGAGTGAAGTTAAAGCTGTTGGGGGTTTCGATAAAGAGTTGGAATTAAGGTTGTTGCAAGCGAAAAAACCCATTGAATATGTTCCCGATGCGATTGTTTATGACGAGAAGGTTCAACAATCTGAAGTCTTTGCAAACCAGCGTCGCAGATGGCTCTCTGCTCAGTTTGTCTATTTTGGACGCTATGCATTTAAAGGATTAAAGGGTTTAGTGATCAAAGGGAATGTTGATTTTGCCGATAAGGTATATCAGATGGTTCAACCACCGCGTGTGATCCTGTTGGGAATAGTCACTATGATCACGATCACAATGGGGCTCATTAATGGTTTGGCTCCTTTCTGGATGTGGACCAATTTGGTCTTTGATTTTGCTACCTGGTTTATAGTTTGGATCTTAGTCGTAGCCGCTTTTGTCTTTTCAGTGCCCAAAAGCTTTTACAATTGGCGTACCGTAAAGGCGCTGGCACGACTGCCTGGTAGTTTCATAGTCATGTTGCTGTCGCTTTTCAAGCTCAAGGGAGCCAACAAAAGATTTATTCACACAAGCCATGGTGTTGATGAAGAAAACAAGGATAAGTAAAAGGATACACTAGAATAAAACTATTACTATGAAGATTGGAATTGAAGGTCAACGGTTATTTCGGGTCAAGAAGCACGGAATGGATATGGTTGCTCTGGAACTAATACGAAATCTTCAGCAGATCGATCAGGAAAATGACTATGTTATTTTCGTGAATCCAGATGAGGATCGGTCCTGCCTGGAGAGTACAAAAAATTTTAATATCCATGAATTGGATGGGGGATTCTATCCAAAGTGGGAGCAAATTGCACTGAATAAAGCTGTTATTCAGGAAAAATGCGATATTCTTCACTGTACAAGTAACACAGCACCGATCAGATGCAAAATTCCTCTAGTGCTCACTTTACATGATATTATTTACATGGAGAGCACCAATCTGCAGTTAATCTTCGGGGGAGGTACGGCATATCAGCGCTTTGGAAACCTGTATCGAAAATACGTTGTTCCTCGTGTATTGAAGCGGTCTGATGCGATTATTACGGTCAGTGAATTTGAAAGAGGTCAAATTGCTTCTTTTTTTGGTTTGAATCAGGATAAATTATTTGCCGTGTACAATGGGGTCAGTGAATACTTTAAAGTGATTGATGACCAGGCTGAATTGTCTCGCGTAAAAGAAAAGTATAGCCTACCGGATAAGTTTTTCTTTTTCTTAGGTAATACGGTCCCAAAAAAGAATACTCCCGGAACGCTCGAAGCGTATTCCAAGTATAGAAAGCAGACTGGTCTGGATATTCCACTTGTTATGCTTGATTATGCCAAAGAGGATCTGAGAAAAATAGCTCAGGATATTGGTGACCCAGAGCTTCCCAATCATATTCATTTAACCGGATATGTAGTGAATACTGATCTTCCGGCTATCTACAATCTGGCTGATTTATTTCTGTACCCTTCATTCAGAGAGAGTTTTGGGATTCCAATTCTAGAAGCTCAGCGTTGTGGAGTTCCTGTTATAACCGCAAATACCTCGAGCATGCCTGAAGTATCAGGCGACGGTTCTTATTTAGTAGATCCACATTCAACTGACCAGATTTGTCAAGCCATGGTTGAACTAACCGGAAAGGATGAACTCCGCAAGGACTATGTAAAACGTGGCTTAGCTAATTCCGCTAAATTCTCTTGGAGAAGTATGGCTGAACGTGTGCTGGAGCTATATAATTTAGTTAATCAAAAAAAGTAATCATGAAGGTAACCGGGAGAGACATCGTAGTGATGGGGATTCAGCCCTGGGATATCGAGATTGGTAGCAATTGTAAGAATATTGCTACTGAGATGAGTCGTCATAATCGCGTTTTATATGTAAATCAACCGCTTGATCGGCGCTCAAAACGAGTTGAAAAAGAGACTGAAAAAGTAAAAACGCGATTAGCTGTTCTTGACGGTAAACAACCAGCAATTCATGAAGTGCAACCAAACCTTTGGGTTTTTAACCCGCCCACGATAATTGAGTCGATCAACTGGCTGCCAGACGGTCCTGTGTTTGATTGGCTTAATGGGATCAATGGAAATCGTTTTGCCAAAGCTGTTCATGGGGCTATTGCAGAACTGAACTTTACAAATTTTCTGCTATTCAATGACAGTTCTATGTTTTTAGGATTGCATATGAAGCGTTTACTAAAACCCGCTGTTTATGTTTACTACATGCGAGACTACTTGACCAAGAATCCTTATTGGAGAAAACATGGCTTGAGGATTGAACCCAAACTGATCGCAAATGCTGATGTTGTAGTCAATAATTCTATTTTATACACCGAATATGGCTTGAAGTATAATCCACATTGCTACATGGTCGGACAGGGCTGTGAAGTCGATGATTTTGACCTGGAAAAGAACCCTGTAGATGTGGCTGAAGATATTAAACAACTTGATCACCCCCTCATTGGGTACGTGGGCTTTTTAACCAGCAGGAGACTAAATATTCCTATGCTTGAGGAGCTAACCTTACAGAGTCCTGATTGGACATACATCCTGGTTGGACCTGAAGATGAGCTGTTTCAGCAATCTGCATTACATCAAAGAGACAATGTGCATTTTTTAGGTTCGCGGAAGCCTGAAGATCTTCCTTCATACATCAAAGGGTTTGATGTTTGCCTAAATCCTCAGGTGATAAATGATGCCACTATTGGAAACTATCCACGTAAGATTGATGAATACCTCGCCATGGGCAAGCCAACTGTTGCCAGTTCAACCAAAGCCATGGAGTACTTCAGTGAATATACCTATCTGGGAGTGAGTGCTGAGGATTATAAGAATAGAATTCAGCAAGCCCTTCTGGAAGACAATGAAGAACGTCGAGAGCAAAGAAAGGCCTATGCTAAAGGTCATACTTGGGAGAACAACGTGAAAGCCATTTTCGAATCAATTGAAAAGACAGGGAAACTATAACAGAAGCATTATGGGTGTAATTGATAAAATTAAGTCAAATGAGAAGTTGAAATCCCTGGTGATGTGGACGATTTCACCCCGCAGGCGTCCGCGGCCAAGGTTATGGATCCGACTTTTTGTCAATCCAATAGTACACAAGCGGGGGAAAAAGACAAAGATCAGGAGACCCAGTAGAATGGATCTGTTTCCCTACAAAAAGTTTCACCTGGGTAAATTGTCAACTATTGAAAGTTTCTGTGTCGTTAACAATGGAGCCGGTGATGTGATTATTGGAGACCGTGTAAGGGTAGGCATCGGTAGCGTTATAATTGGTCCTGTGACAATGGGTAATGGTTCTGGTTTGGGTCAACACGTTTTTTTAAGCGGGTTTAATCACGGATTTTCTGATGGAGAACGAAACTCGAGTGAACAGGAATTGGATATGAGGCCCACTGTTATTGAGGATGAAGCGCATATCGGAGCCAATTCTGTCGTTGTACCTGGTATAACGATTGGAAGACGTTCACAAATTGGTGCTGGAAGCGTCGTGACAAAAGACGTGCCTCCATTTTCAGTTGCGGTCGGAAATCCAGCTCGTGTGATAAAACAATATAATACTGAAACAAAGACCTGGGAAAAGGTTAAATAATAAATAGGTATGGTTGCGTTACAAATTATCTTTTGGATTCTGGTGTTCATCGTATTCTACGCCTATGTAGGATATGGAATTGTCTTATTTGTATTAGTGAGACTTAAGCGAGTTTTTAAATGGGGTAAACCCCGTGAGATCATGCACGATTATGAGCCTGAGGTTACGCTATTCATCACTGCGTTCAATGAAAAGGATTTCGTGGAAACCAAGGTGAAAAATAGTTATGAGCTTGACTACCCTAAGCAAAAGCTACATCAGGTATGGGTAACCGATGGCTCTGATGACGGTACGCCTGATCGCCTGAAGCAATATGGAGATATAGATGTATATCATTTAGATGAACGGAATGGTAAAATTGCAGCCATGAACAGGGGTTTTAAGTTTGTTAAAACACCGATCGTTGTTTTTTCTGATGCCAATACACTTCTTGGAAAAGATTCAATTCGACTCATCGTTGACTTGTTCAAGGATAAAAAGGTAGGGTGTGTAAGTGGAGAAAAACGTATTTTTCAGAAAGATGCAGATGCTGCGGCAGGAGCTGGTGAAGGTTTATATTGGAAATACGAATCTACACTTAAAAGGTGGGATGCTGAATTGTATTCTGTCGTCGGAGCTGCTGGAGAACTATTTGCTGTACGAACAGATTTATTTCACGAGGTGGAACCCGATACACTATTGGATGATTTCATTATTTCTCTTCGGATCGCCATGCAAGGATATACCATTCAGTATAATCCCGAAGCGTATGCGATAGAAACAGCCAGTGCAAATGTTAAAGAAGAGCTTAAAAGAAAGATTAGAATTTCAGCCGGTGGGATACAATCTATTATACGGTTGAAAAAGTTGTTGAATATTTTTAAATATGGAATGCTTTCGTTCCAGTATATCTCCCATAGGGTATTGCGATGGTCGCTAGCGCCTATCTCTCTCCTCTTATTGCTGCCTGTAAATCTCTGGTTATCAATCATGCAAGATGGCCCGATTGGATTAAGCTTTTTTTCTATTTTGTTTTGGTTGCAAGTGGCTTTCTATATTGCCGCCCTTGTCGGTTGGTTTCTGGAGAACCGTCAAATAAAAATAAAGCTTCTTTTTGTTCCATACTACTTCTTTATAATGAATCTCTCTGTTTATCTGGGATTTATGCGCTTTGTAAAAGGAAAACAATCGGTCAAATGGGAACGTGCAAAGCGTGGTAGTTAGCTCATTCAGGGTAGGGCCAAGAGGATTAAACTTTGTTGAATTTTTTTAACTAAATTTACAGAAACTGGTAAACAACTAAAATCCGATACCTTTTATGAAAAGAATTACCCTTACGATTATTGTACTAGGTGTATTATTTACTGGAACCATGGCACAAAATGCCGAAAACAAATGGGGAGTAGGTCTTCATTTCGGTGTTATGGAATACAATGGTGATTACGGTAACGAATACCTGACTTTTGCACAAGGTTATGCCGCTGGTGTTTCCTTGGCTCGCTATCTGAATCCATCTTTTGATGTGTTATTACATGGATTTTATGATCGAGTACGGAAAACGGATGAGTTCAATCTCATGCCTGGGACTCAGCTTCGATTCATGTCTCACATGTATAATGTGAACGTCTTGGCTAAATACAAGTTCAACAACGGATATATCTTCAAAGAAGATGCACGGGTTGCTCCCTATTTGCTTGGTGGACTTGGAGGTAATTATGCCGATGGTAATGGAACTGGAGAAAACGGTGCCTTTACTACTTCAATGGCAAGACCTAACTTGTACGGAGGTCTGGGTCTGGCAATACGTATTGCACCCTGGTTGAGTTTTGCCCTACAGTCATCTATGGAGTATCCCCTTACGGATATTATTGATGGTACCAAAGGCGACGTAGTTACCGCACCTAATAAGATAAATGACATTTTCCATCAGAACTCATTTGCCTTTTACATCACTCCATCAAAACGAGTTAGGGATGCTGATGGTGATGGCGTGGATGATAAAAAAGATCTTTGTCCAGATACCCCAGAAGGAGTAGCTGTGGATGAAAACGGTTGTCCAGTGGATGGCGATGGTGACGGAATACCTGATTATCTGGATGAATGTCCGACGATTCCCGGATTACAAGAGTTTAATGGTTGCCCAGACACTGATGGTGATGGTATTCCTGATAAAGATGACGAATGTCCTGACGAAGCTGGTCCGGCTGTCCTAAACGGATGTCCTGATAGCGATGGCGATGGTATTCCCGATAAAGATGACCGCTGCCCGGATACACCAAAAGGTTGGGAAGTTGACAGATTTGGTTGTCCACTTGACAGTGATCGTGACGGAATCCCAGACAGCGAAGATGAGTGTCCTGAAGAGCCTGGTGTTGCCGAATTGAAAGGATGTCCTTTTGATCCACCAACCCTGATGGCAAAATACGGTCTTAACAATAAGAAAATCTTATTTGACTTTGATAAGTCTGACCTGAAAGATGATGGCATTCAAACCTTGAACCAGATTGCCAAGGCCTTATCTGATCATGATACATTTGGTGTAAGCCTATTCGGACATACCGATTGGACCGGTTCAAACGACTACAACTTGGGTCTGTCAGATCGCCGTGTGCAGTCAGCAAAGACCTATCTTTTAAATAAGGGTATTCTCGATAGTCGAATTAATACCGACTTCTTTGGTGAATCCAAGCCAGTCATGGATAACAAGACTAAAGAAGGTCGCAAGTTCAATAGACGCGTTGACTATGAATTCTTTAAGATGAAGTAAGATATATTGACATAGAGAAAAGGCTGCATCTGCAGCCTTTTTTTTTGCCTACGAGCCTACCTAAATAGAGTTAAATGGATTTATTTGGAATAGGAGCGTATCAATTTCGAATAATTACAGCCGTGAAAGAACCAATCAAATGGATCTGCAACTGTAATAATTACCTTCTCCACTAGAGTGAGATATCTATCTCTGACGAAAAATCGCTTCAGCTGATAGATGCCCTCTCCAAGTAAAGCACCGCCAATAGGTGTCACGACCATATCGTTCCAGCTTGGAGTTTGAGTACCACCTGCGATTAAATACTCATAAATAAGGCTATTTAAAGCTGTACCTCCTATCGATTCTAGTACACTGGCACCCCGGTTCCTGAAGCTCAAATACGAAAATGAACCCATAATTGGATGGACTTCGTAATTCCATGACCAATGGTCTTTATCTAAACGAGGCCAGGAAGTAAAGCTGCGTTCATACATTCGAAGGGTCACGGCTCTTGACCAATCGAAATCCTCCTTTAAAATGTATAAACCGACATGTCCGGCTATCGATGTTGGCCACAAGATGGCCTGGGAGTAAAGCAACCGTCCACTAAAATTATGGGTGCTGAGAGGCCAAAAGAGTAAGGAGTCTTTTTTCTGCTGGCCTTGAACCTGAAGCCCTGAAAAAGAAAGGATAGCTACGAATAGAATGACCTTGAACAGACTACTCATCACTTGAGACTATTCGAATTTGTTTATCAAATGGGAGATACATCGGATCTCCAGGTTTAATATTGAAGGCCTGGATGAATTCAGGAATATTCCGAAGAGGAAGGTTTACACGAACTCGTGGATCGGCATGTATGTCTTCATAGTTGCGTCTATATTGGTCTTCTGCAGATGAATTCTGAGCCCATATTTGCGCATAAGCAATGAAGAACCGTTGTATTGGGTTATACTGTTGATCTGGTTCTGTCTCCCAAATATCTTCATTATTATCAATCAGAGCGTGCAAAGCCAGCAATATCCCACCTAAATCTGCTAAATCCTCGATGGTAGCAGCATCTGAATTAGGCAGGTGGTTTTGAGGATGAAAATCTTTTATCTGATCATTCAATAGTGAAAGCAAGCCGTTTATAGTTGTTTCAGTTATAGGGCTTATTGAACTTTTTTTATTGAATTTGGCCTGAATCGCATGAAACAATTCATGGGCAATGATAATTCCAATAGCACCAAAGTTTGCAGCTGAATCTTGTTGAATATCAAATAAGGGCTTTTGAAACAGTGCGGCAGGGAGAGCAATCTCATTTTTTTGTGGATGGTAATATGCATTGACCTCCTGAGGAGATATATCCCAACCATTACTTGTCTGCTTTTCTCCGATGAGTGATAGATTTTGTTGTACTTCAAGTTCCCTGCATTTCAGAACATTCTCAAGATAACTGTCTTTTGAAAATGTCAGTTTACTGTAATCTTTTATTTGATTGGGAAATCCAACCGTTATTTTAACTGAGTTAACAATGGCTCGGATTTGATTCGCCACTGTACCATCAATCCAGTTTTGCTCAGAGAAAACCTTTTGGCCGGCTTGTTTCAATTTCTCAGTAAGATCCAATCCGGCATCCTTTATTTCCTCAGGGAAAAACCTTTGTACATATAATTCACCGATTAAATCGGCCAAATGTATTGAGGTAGATTCAGTTACCAGGTCAACCAGGTTTTTGATCTCCCTTTGCCCGCCCAGCAATCCTTCAAAGAAATTGAAGTGTACGAGTCTGAATTGCTCACCCAGGAATGGTGCAACCGTTCTAAGCCAGCAGTATCGCAGGTAATTTTTCCAAGTACTTATAGGTATTTCATCTATCAATCGATTAAGCTTCTTCAAGTAAGCAGGATCTGTGATATAGAACCGCAATGGAGGGAGAATACCCAGTTTGCTAAAGAAACGCTCCCATTGCAGTGACGGTGTTATTTTCAGCAAATCTTCATACGGAGTGAGGTGATAGTCTCCAACAGGATTATAATCAGATTCTTTCAAAGAAATGTTAGCCAATTCTTTCTCAAAGTTAAACACCTCTTCAGCTATCCTAAAGGGATTATTTGGAAGAATCTGACTTATTTGAAACAGGTCTTTGATATAATTAACGTAGTTGAGTCTTATCTTCCGGTGGGAGAGTTCGTTACTCCAATAGTAATCGAGGTTCTTTAATGGTAGGTTTGCGGTTAGAATATATGCCTCGATAGGCTCATTATTTCCGAGGTGGTTGGAGGCAAAGACTCTGAAAACTGGTGTGATAGCAACGCGATGTAAGCCGGCAAGGTGGTCAAGCACCTCTGAAATATTCTGGATTTTTGATATATCGTTGAGATGCGATTTAAGAGATTGATTCCCCAATGGATTGGAATGACCTGAGTTTAAACCTGATGCAAAAAAGTCTGCAGCCAATTGATGTTTTAAGCGGAGCTCCTTCTTTATTTGCTGATTTGGAGTTTCTATACATTCTTTAATCCGCTGCAGTGTTTGCTTTTTGAGTGCACCAAAACTACCGAATCGATACTCAGTTGGTGGTAAGGGATTATTTTTGATCCAATCACGGTTGGCAAATTCATAGAA
>CAYUGX010000164.1:0-3465 GCA_964444375.1 uncultured Porphyromonadaceae bacterium
GTCCGGTGTCAGCTCTTCGCGTGATCATCACAACATGCGCTCCCAGTGTAGCCAGCGCTTCGGCTGTAGCCTTGCCAATACCAGAACTAGCTCCTGTAATGACCACTGTTTTGCCTGTCATGTGGATGAATTGATGATTTTTTTTGAAATACTATTCAGGTGTACAAATTCAATTTCTCTTTGTTCAAGTTTCAAAGGATGTGTAAAGATTAAAAAATTCCATAAAATGAGCTACCTTACCCATAAATAGCTAATCATGTCAAAAATACTAATTCGTTTATTGTTTTTGCTTGCTGCCTTACTTCTAATGGCTTTTTTGGTTATACGCCATGTGTTTAGAAAGGGCCCCGAAGATTTAAGTCGGGTCAAAACAGAGTTTGTGCTTTCTGCCAGCCAATTGCACTCTGATTATTCAGCAGATGAGACAATGGCGAACACTAAGTACAGTGGTAAGGTGGTTGAATTGTCCGGCCAGCTGATTGATAAAACAGCTGACGAATGGGGCCAAACTTTACTTACCTTTATCGATCTCTTTTTTGGGGTCACATGTACGATTGATAGCCTGGGTAGCATCCGGCAGGAGAGCCTTATTCAGGGTCTTTCAGTTGGAGACTCTGTCAAGCTGAAGGGTAGAATTGACGGTATGCTAAGTGACGTGAGATTGAGTAAATGCATGATACTGGACGAATAGCGCATGAATCTTCTTCAAGCTGAACAGGTAGCAAAATCCTATGGAGATTTGCTCCTTTTTGAATCCTTATCCTTATCAATCGATGAAGGACAAAAAGTAGCTCTAATTGCTCGAAACGGAGCAGGAAAATCTACTTTTCTTCGAATTCTTGCCGGGATTGAATCGGCTGATTCGGGTGAGGTTAATTGCAAACGTGACTTGAAGACTGCATTCTTGGAGCAGGAACCCGTTTTGACCAACGAGTTGCAAGTGATTGACCAGGTGTTGTTTGCTAACCGCGAAGTCGCATCGGCCATTCGATCCTATCAAGAAGCCATTGGACGCGCCACCGGGGAAGGTCTGGATGAAGCAATAGGTGAGATGGACCGCTTAGGGGCCTGGGATTATGAAAACCAGGTAAAAGAAGTACTATCGAGACTAAAAATTAGTGATTATCATCAAGTAGTGGGCGATCTGTCTGGTGGACAAAGGAAACGAGTAGCCTTAGCAGAAGTACTTTTGCTACGACCAGATCTCCTAATCCTGGATGAGCCAACCAACCACCTTGACCTGGATATGATCGAATGGCTTGAAGAGTATCTGAGTCAATCACAGATCAGTTTGCTGATGGTCACCCACGATCGTTATTTCCTAGACAGGATCTGTACCGATATTGTAGAGATGGCCGATCAAATTCTGTATAATTATAAAGGAAATTATCAGATCTATCTTGACAAACGGCAAGAACGTTTGGAACTCGAGCAAAAACGAGTTGACAAGGCCCAGTCGCTGATGAAGAAAGAATTGGAATGGGTAAACCGGATGCCAAAGGCACGGGGAACGAAAGCCAAATACAGGATGGAATCCTTCGCCGAATTGAAAGAGGCTGCCCGAGCTGACTATCAACCTGAAATGGAAGAAATTCAGATTGAAGCATTGCGGCTTGGTAAGAAAGTCCTGGAAATTGATGGATTGGCTAAGGCCTATGGTGAATTGAAGCTGTTTAGTGATTTTGAATACAAATTTCAGCGACACGAACGCATTGGCCTGGTTGGACCCAATGGGGTGGGTAAATCCACCTTTCTGTCAGTGATTACCGGTCAGATCCCACCTGATCTGGGGCAGGCAGTTCCAGGCACTACGGTCCGTTTTGGATTTTACGAGCAGAAAGGCATTGAATTTAACCCAAATGAAAAGGTTCTGGATGTCATAAAAAATATTGCAGAGGTGATTTTCCTGGGTGGAGGACGTCAGATGACTGCTTCTCAGTTTTTAGACTATTTCCTTTTTCCTCCGGATGTTCAATACAATAATGTATCAAAGCTAAGTGGAGGTGAACGCCGAAGATTATACCTGTGTTCAGTCTTAATGCAAAACCCCAACTTTCTGATACTTGACGAGCCAACAAATGATCTGGATATCATGACCCTAACCGTACTTGAAGATTACCTGATGCGCTTTCAGGGATGTGTGGTTATCGTCTCGCATGACCGATATTTTACCGACAAAGTGGTCGATCACCTTTTTGTTTTCGAAGGCAATGGGAAAATCCGTGATTTTCCGGGTAATTACAGCATGTATCGGGCCGCGCGTGAGCTGGAGCTAGAGAACACAACAAAAAAGAAAGGTGCGAAGCGAAAAGCAGAACGCTCCACTGGCATCCAGACCAAAACCAAACTGACCTACAAAGAGAAATTAGAATTTGAGCAATTAGAGAAAGAAATACCTGCTCTGGAAGACGAACAGAATCTGCTCGAAAAGGAGATTAGTTCAGGGAACTGCTCAGCAGAGGAATTGCAGAAAAAAAGCACTCGGATTGGTCAAATCATGGATAAACTTGAAGAGAAAGAGCTTCGATGGCTTGAACTGAGTGAATATCTTTGAAATATGAATACTTTGGTAATTGGTGGAACGGGTTTCATTGGTAGCTATGTGGTTTCTGAGTTGAAAAAACGCGGACACTATGTACGGGTATTGGCAAAACCGGGTAACGGCTATGTTGATCAGGAACTGGAGTATCATTTTTGTGATTTCAATAAGCTGCCGGATGAGGCACTTCGCAAATTGTGTAGGGGTATGGACGGACTCGTGTATGCGGCAGGAGTTGATGATCGGCATTTGCCTAAGCGACCATCGAAGGATTTTTTCCTGCAGGCTAATGTCAAGCCCACTACCCGGATTATACAGCTGGCAAAAATGGAAGGTATATCCCGGGCTGTTTTTATGGCTTCCTATTTTTCCTATTTCCATCGAACTTGGCCTGAATTAGAGCTGGCACAACAACATCCCTACATCGGTGGTCGGGTAAACCAGACTGAGGGAGGTTTCAGTCAAGCTGGACCCCATTTCGATCTCACTTTTTTAGAACTTCCATTTGTTTTTGGATCCACCCATTATGGCAAACCGATGTGGACTCCTCTCTTGAGGTATTTGAATAGTAAGTTGCCAAAATTCTCTATTCACGGTGGGACAGCTGTTGTCGCGGTTGAGTCTGTTGCCTGTATGGCCACGGATGCCCTGGAAGCAAGCCAAGGTCATAATAGTTATCCAGTTGTGGGTGCAAACATGACCTGGAATGAATTGTTCACTACGCTGGCAGCTTTGATGAATAAACGAATTTCGTTGTTGCGAATACCTGGTGCTGTATTTCGTATCGCACTTTGGTTAACTGCCGTGTATCATCGTATTCAAGGAAAGCAAGCGGGGTTAAACTTCATTCATTTGCCGGATTTACTCACCCGAGAATTATTTATTGAGGCAGAAGCCCCTTCGCTAGTAAATTCAAAAACATTTGA
>CAYUGX010000164.1:3475-11060 GCA_964444375.1 uncultured Porphyromonadaceae bacterium
CCGAATCCTATGAAGAAGCCACGATTACTGAAGCATTTAAAGGGACTATTGAGTCTGCTGAACTAATACTAAATACATGAACATAAGATACTACCTGTTGGCTCTCCTTGTTGCGAGTTGTGCAGCCTGCAATCAGCCTGATGACAAACGGTCAGGATTGATTCGCGTTGATCTCGAACCACAATACCCCATGAAAGGAGAAGGATTGCGATGGAGTCCAAAGGGAAAGAAGTTGTCGTTGAAATCATCAAGCGAAGGTTTAGAAACTCAGTTGTTTCTAGGACCAAAAGGACTGCGTCCAATCAACCTTCGTTTATTTGCCAGCGAGAAAGGCAGACACTATGATAAACTGGCTATGGATTTGGATCGGGATGGACTTTTCGGTGAGGCTCCTGACACCATTTTGAGTTGTACTCCGGGTGAGAGTCGGGGAAAAATTTGGTCAAGCTTTTCAGCCGTTGTTACCATACCTTTTGGCGGATCACAGCCCGGAGATTCGATAATCAATCCCTATCCATTGTCGCTTTGGTATGTGCTTGACCCTGCAGAACCAGCAGTTGATCAGGTCATTCGCTATTCTAGGCGAGGGTGGATGGAAGGCATGGTGGAAAGCGACCGTGGATCGTTCAGGGTTTTGATTACTGAAAGTATGATGGATGGGATATTCGACGACAACGATTCCTGGGCAATAGCTTTTGACTCACTAAGAACAGCTATGTTCCAGAGTAAATCAGCCAAATCGATTAGCCAGCATAACTGGCTGGGTGAGCAGGCTTATGGCATCGATAGTCTGGTAACATCTGGGAGAGAATTATGGATAAAACAAGTAGATCCAAAGATAACACGAGCTGAAGAAGAAAAACAATATGACTTTTTGGCTCCAGACCGCGAAGCTGCTCGCTCAGGAAACCAGGTTGCTTTCATGCATGACTATGAAAAGGCGGCGTTACTAGCTAAGGACCAGGGAAAGAGATTACTAATTGATTTTGAAACCACCTGGTGCGGACCTTGTAAAACCATGGACAAATGGGTCTATACAGCAGATGCAGTTATTGAAGAATCTAAGAGCCTAATCTGTGTAAAGGTGGATGGGGATGAACGTAAAGACCTGGTTGAAAATTACACCATTACTGGTTATCCGACTCTCTTAGTTCTTGATAAGAATGGAGATGAACAGAAGCGGGCAACGGGATATCAGTCTGTTCTCAAGACGATTGCTTTGATGAAGAATTAAATAATTTATTACATAATAAATTACATAATAAGTTATTTAATTATTTTTTTCAGCATCTCTTCGATCTCTTCAGATGTTGAAACCATTACGTCCTTTATGGCGCCTTCAAATCCGCTTGCCATCATGGCAGTATTCATCCTTGATATGTAGGTTTTACCATCAGATTTTTCGTACACCGATATCCGGCAGGGCATCATGGAAGAAACAATGCGCTCGTCATCTTTACTCAAAACTTTTACTGCGTGGTGGGGCTGGCATATGGCGAAAACCTGAACAGGCAATACCTCGTATCCATTTTTTTTCATTGACTCCTGCAGATTATGCAAGGCCTGTACCTTCCAATTGTTTTCGGTTACGGTTTTTTCAATCCATTCGATGGTTTGGTCAAAGCTTTTCTTGCTCTGATTCTCCAACATCATACTGTTCTGTGCCTGACTGCTCATGATAAGTAAGCTTAGTGTAATAGTTAATAATACGATTTTCATTTTAGTTGCTTTTTGGATACAACAACTATCTCGGTAAAATGTTAATTTTTTGGTAAACATGAAAAGTGAATTGAACTGTTCTGTGCTAGATTTTATCGTTTATCGATAAAGGTAGCCATCATTTCTTTCAGCAATTTAGCTGCCAGGTAGGCGGTCATTTTTTTATGATCTCTGAGTGGGTTGTATTCAACAATATCTCCACCGATTACTTCCGCATCCAGGTTTTGAAACAAATCAATTACCTGCCTGGTGGTGAGACCGCCCGATTCATGATGTGAAACGCCGGGAGCATGGGCAGGGTCGATTCCATCGAGATCAAGTGAAATGTACAGGGGTTGATCAAAAGTTTTAATGTCGGCTATTCTGAGGTCTTTCATTTGATGCATCTCTACTCCGAATCGTTCGGCTTGTTCGAGCTGGTGGGGGTTCGCCGCTCGTATACCCACCTGAACCAGACGACTAGCCAGCTTATCTTCCATGATTCGGGCGAAGGGACAAGCATGCGACAAGGGATCACCTTCAAACGACTGATACAGGTCTGGGTGTGCATCAATATGCAAGATGGCAAGATCTGGATACTTTCTGGCCAGGGCTTTGATAATGGGGTAGGTGATGGCATGGTCACCTCCCAGGCTCAGGATTTTTGAGTAGTCTGTGAGCTGATCTAAAATGGTGGATTCAATATCAAATATATCTTCAATTGTTGAATCACCAAGGTCATCATAACAGCCTTTGATTGAACGGCCCGATTCGGCATAAAAATTCATAGATCCGCTGTGCAAGGCTTCTCTGATCAGGGGTGGTGCCAGTGCTGGTCCATGCTCGTATGAAGATTTTTCATCATATGGAAATCCAATCAATGCAATTTTATCCATCATTACTCGTATTTAAGTGCCATGCGGCTAATCATGATGTTTGGGCCGTTCTGACAGTGTACTTTTAACAAGAGTTCTCCATCCTGGGTATCTTCACGCATGAAATCCAGTGCGATCCATTTGCCCTGTCCCCCGTGAGAGCCGATCGCATATTCTCGGTTTTCAATATTGATACTGCCCTTCCGATCCAGGTTGTTCCAATCGTGGACGAACAAGAACACCTGACCGATAGTCCCATCTGGTAGGTCGATCTGCAAAGTCATTTCCTTGCCAAACCAGGCTGTGCCAATCATATCTTTCCAGCAGCCATCGGCCTTGACTGAATAGCCAGTGTTCTTCTGTACGACTACCACATCTGCTTCATGAGACCATTGGCTATTCCCGCTTGTTGTCATATTGCTTCCGGCTTCCACCACTAATTGAGCACCCTGTAATTGTGTCTCATTGACCGTTATGGCTACTTCGTTAGACGAAAAGAGCCGATTCAGGAAATCGATACTAACTTCACGTTGTGGTTGGAAGTCGGCTGACGCCATATAATTTAGCAGACTGTGTCTGAGTTGTCGGGCCTCAGGAAGCAACAAGCGCTCACCATCCAATTTGTAGCCTGACACCATAAGTTTGCCTTGTCCAACTCTGACTTCAAATAGGCTTCCCAATCGTCTGGCAAAATGAAAATCACTGATGGGTTGCACAATCGGATCCAAACCAACTGGTGCTTCACTCAGGTCAAAGCCCATTGGTCCCTGGCAGATGCTCCACCAATTCCAAGCATAGTAATCTGGTGTTGGAAATTCAGCCAGTGCAGGATGGTCAGACTGAATTACTGCGCCGAGGGTTTCAATAGATTGCCCGGGAAAGAAGGATGCAGACCAGTATAATGGTTTCCAGGCGGCATTCACCACATAATCTGGGTTTCCAATTCTGTGGGCAAGTAAGAGCACTTTAGCACCCTGTGTCAGTTTATCAATGGTGCTTTGGTCAAACTGGTCAACAATTGAGATATTATCAGGCTCCTCAGCCAATTGCCTGGGATACACCCAAATTGGCCATGAGTTTAGTATGGTTTCTGGTTTCTGGAGCCTGCCCCTGGCGGAAGCTGAGTTGCTGGGTTCAAGGTGCAAGGTTAGGGTATACTGCTGGGCCTTATCAGTATTGGGTAGGGGTATTTTAATTTCGCCTACCGAATGTAGTTTACCTCGTTGATAGGTTTTAGGTTCGAGGTTTTGGGTGTACAGGGTGTGGTTACCATTGGTCAAAGACCATGTGATTTTTTGGTCGATCAGGTCTGTTTGCCCGAACTGGTGGAGAAACACCTTGGAGGTTACTGTATCTTCACTCATCCAGGTGTGGCTGGGGAGGGCAAGGAGGGGAACTACCGGGGCCATGTACTGTCGAGCGGTTTCTGGTGACAAAGTGCCTTTTGAATCGTAGAAAGAGTCAAGCCAGCCAATAACTGCTTCTCCCTGACCAATGTAATCTTGCATGCTGAGTAGCTGGTAACCGGCACAAGATGGGGTACGCATGAATGACTCGATTTCATCTTTGTACAGGAGGGCAGAAAGTTTTCCTGATGCCTGGGTAAAGGCAAGATTTTGGTCGACCAAACCATTTTGCGCAGCCAGTTTTTTGAGCTTTTCCAGGTATCTAGGCTTCAGTACCCCCGTGTATTTTTCAGTTTCATTCCAATCGGGATAGACTGGCCACTGGCCGATCTCATGGGCAATAATGGGAACCTGAGCCAAACTGTAACGGTCTTCATAATCCCAGTTTTTGTGATTGTAGAGGCGTTGTCTTACTCCGCCAATAGTGGGCACATTATGAGTGGCCGAATAATCGCAAAAATCAGTGATAGTACGAGCAGTGGACGCGGCGTATAGCCTTCGCGGATCATACTCTTTTAACTCTTTAATCCATTCACCCATCACCGAGAAGTCACTGCTTCCGAGCTCATTGCCGATGCAAAACAGTATAAACGATGGATGGTTCCCATAGGTGTCAATTACCCTCTTCATTTCGGCCCGGATAAAGCGATCAGCATCTTCATCACCTTTTCCAATGCCTTGTGGGTGTCCTTTCGTGTCCATCTCTGGACGACCCCGCGCAATCATATCAGTACCCATCCACCAGTCGATCCAAACTGAGGCTTCAGCTTGAATGTATATACCCAGTTCATCTGCGGCAACGAATGCAGCTTCGGGAGGACACCAAGAATGGAAGCGAACATGATTGAGTCCGTAGTCTTTGTATTTTTGAAAAATGACTCTCCAGTCATCCACCTGGGTACTTGGGTATCCGGTCAGTGGAAAATGGATGCAGTCCAGGTTACCGCGTAAGAAAATGGGTTCTCCATTAATCAACACATGATGCTGTGATCGATCTACTTCGCAAAATCCAAAGGTGAAGACTTCCTGGTCGAGTAAGGCTTCATCTGAAACCTGGATATCGATCTCATAGAGGAAAGGGTTGAATTCATTCCAGACATGGATGGGTGTATCAAAGGCAATTCTCTTTCTGAATTTGCCACTTTTCTCCTCAAAACAACTCTTTGCGACAATGCGTTTACTTTTTTCCTCCCGGATGATCACTTCATACTGTACCAGTTGTTGGTTGGGATTAGTGCAGGCGATCTGCACATCCACTGATGAAGATTGTAGATCTGTAAAAGTTTTGACTCCTGCCAAGTGAATGGGATGATTGGATTGTAATTCAATGCGCCCAACCATACCGTTCCAAATCGACTGCATGTATTCTCCATAGGCATGTCCCTTGTCTCCGATGTTGTGGATCATGTCATTATTGACGGCAACAGAAAGCGAATGGGTGCCTGGCGAAAGTCTGCCCAGGTGATGCTCATGAGGTGTGCCCAGTGCGTCATGGGTACTCAGCAATTCACCATCTACATAAACTTTTGATTCCCAAAGAACGCGCTCAAGGAAAAGGGTTATCTCTTTCCCATTCCAACTTTCAGGGATGCGGATATTGCGGCCATAGGTTGCGGTGCCAATAAACTCATATTCACGAGAAAGAATACCATAGGCTGTATCGCCATTAAAACTACCCAGTTTAGCCTCATCCAACGTTCCGGGCAATTGAATACTTTTCTCAAAGGGCAATACCTCCCATTTTCCAGCCAAAGAAATGGTCTCTTTATCGGTTTGACAGCTGGATAAAAATGAGCTACAAGCTGCAAATATAAAGCAGCAAGTATAAAAGAGCCAATACCCCCGCTTTCGCTGAGGGCAGCCTCCAGCCTCCAGTACCAATGCTTTACTGGTCATCCCCAACCTCCTTTTCGAAATCATTGTCGTTTACCCAGCCCGCTTTCAGGGTTTCACCTGCCATGAACCGGTTGAAGAAATCCCTGTGATTTTTGCCCGCATAATTGTACTCATCAAACACATCGCCGTTTCTGAGAATTCTGGGATCTTGTTGTTGCTTAAGAATAGCTTCAAGTTGCTCGGCCATTTCTCTCTTCACCTGCTGATAGTTTGGCTGAGTGGCGAGATTGCGCATGCATGCTGGATCGGCATCAATATCATACAGTTCTTCTCTTACTCTATTCCCGAATGACCAATTCCAGAAGAGTGGATCTTTCTGTGATCGATTCCAATTGAGGATTTGAGTCTTTGTAGGACTACCATCGCAATTCAGATAGCCGGTCTCAGGATTGCCTCCGGGCCATCGATTGGTTTTGTAATTACGCACGTACAATAGGCCATTTTTCACGATTCCCCTAATCGGATAGCCCTGATCATCTGGTCTTCCGACATCGTGTCGCTCCTTTCCAATCAATACATAATTGCGGTATGAAGTGACTTGCCCATCCGTTTTGCTGAAAAGCAGATCGGTTAGACTTATACCCGTAATAGGAAACATTTCAGTTTTTTCAACATCGACATCGGCCAGTTCCAGCACCGTTGGAGCGAAGTCAATGAATGAAACGATGTCGTCTAGTTTTCGGCCAGATTTCTTAATCCCATTAGGCCACGAAATAGCCAGCGGTAAGTGGTTTGAATATTCATAAGCCTGACCTTTTACTCTTGGGAAAGGCATGCCATTATCGGCGGTAACCAAAACAAAGGTATTCTCATATTCACCCATCTCTTGAAGGGTTTCAATCATTTTGGCTAAATGCTGATCAAAATATTCCAATTCGAAAGCGTAGTCGAGCATATCTCTGCGCACGGTATCGGTATCGGGCCAAAAAGCAGGTACCTTGTCAATTTCATTGGTGCTGCGACCGGTCAGTCGGCTTCCTGAATTGAATTCATAAGCCCGGTGGGGTTCAATTGATCCATACCAGAAGAAAAAGGGAGTACCATCGGGCCGGTCATCGAGGAATTTAATGAAGTTGGCCTGATAATCATTCTTGCTGATCGTTTTGGTTGGTGGGTTTAGTTTGACCGAATTGTACGATTTAATCAGTAAATCCCGGTTACTGCCATCAGCTTTTTTGGTAATGCCAGGGGAATACCCTTTTGTCGTATAGCCGACATGGTAGCCATTTTTATCAAGCACCTCGGCAAATGATGTAAACTTAGGTGGAAAGAAGGGCCAGTGATTGGCTGCCTCTTCCAACTGCCATGAATTTCGGCCGGTAAGAATACAAGCTCGTGATGGAGCACATTTTGCATTCGGGGTATAGGCATTAGCGAATAAGATCCCATCACTTGCTACTTGGTCAAAGGCTGGTGTTTTTACCCATTCGCATCCATAAGCACTCATATAGGGATAGGAGGCGTCATCGGCAATGGCGAAGAGAAAATTGGGTTGTTTTTTTTCAGTACACCCTGACATAATCAGGAAAATTAGTGGAAGAACAAGTAGCTTTTTCATGTCAATTTCAGGCTTAATTCAGCTTAAAAATACAAAAAACCAAGCGATCTGTTTTTTGTGCTATCTCAGAAAAAACCCTACCTTGCCGCCCCACAAACCCTTGTCTTAGCTATGGTTGATTTCCTGATCAGCTTCGTGCTGGCTTTACTCAT
>CAYUGX010000165.1:0-11038 GCA_964444375.1 uncultured Porphyromonadaceae bacterium
CCAATGGGAACCAGACAGCTGGCATCATGTAGCCCTGTTGTGGGATGCAGGAGCAATGGATCCAGCCAATGCTTTCAAGCTCTATTTCGATGGAGAAATTGCCGGGGTTAATGAATCGGGAACAACCGGATCGGTGATTCAGGGAATCGGTGGGGAATTTCAGATTGGTGGGCAGGAAAACCTTTTCCCTCTTAAAGCCAGACTCGATCATTTCACCCTAGTCGACCGGGTGCTATCAGATCAAGAGATACGGGATCTTTTTGAAGCCCATATCCCCGCTAAAAAACAGCATGCCCTGCTGCTCGATTTTGAAAACAATTTACTGGGTAATGCCGGTGCAGAACCAACTGAGAACAATGCCACTTCTTTTGCACAGGGCAAGTATGGGCAAGGGTTGCATTTCAATCCTCAAAACACCCTGATATACCCCTTTGAGAATCATCTTCATCCGAAGAAAGGGATGATCAGCTGCTGGGTATCACCATCCTGGAATTCCGCAGTTGACCACACCTTATTACAAGTGGATGATGGTGATGATTTTTATATTGGCTCGAATGAAAATGCCGATTTCGTCTTCCGGATCGGACAACCTGAAAATCCGGATACCCATTTCGAAGCTTCATTTAACTCCAGCGTCCTTAGTGAATCTACCTGGACCTTCCTCACCTTTGTTTGGGATTACCGGGCCTCCACCTCAGAAGACGCACTGAAAATATACATAAACGGAATCCTGGTTGCTCGAAATGCAAGCAATACTGCAGCCTGGAAGATACCCATGTTCATCGGTGAGAGCATTCAGATAGCAGGATCGGGCCTTCAAAAGACCTTTACCGGTGTCATCGACCGTTTCTTCATCCTTGATAAAATACCTAACGATGAGCAAATTAACCGATACATGGCTGGAGATTATCCCATTGTAGAGAACATGCAATTCTTCTCTAACACCAATATTCAGCTCTTGCCAGGGGAGAATACCCTACCGGATAAAAATGAAGCTGGAGTGATTCGCTTGTTGGCTGCTGAAAATGTAGTCATTGACGGCAGCGGTTTTAAAATTGCCGGTGACAATGGGCAGGGAGTATTTCTGCATCTTGAAGATTGCAAAGATATCACCATCACCAATCTGGATGGAGTCGAAAACTTCTTTTATGGAATCACCCTGGTGAATTGTGAGAATATCACCATCAACAATAATGTCATTTCTGGAAATAAAAAAGATCTGGATGGTTGGATTAACATTTGGGGAGGCCCCGAGTTAGCACATGGGGGAGGAATTCTGCTAGAAAACAGCAGCTGGATTCAAGTCCAAAATAACACCTTAATAAACCAGAATGATGGAATCGCAGCATACAATTGTTATCGAATGGATTTACGGGAAAATAATTGCTCGTCCAATACAGGTTATGGTATTCGGCTGTTCCATACCGATACCTGCACCGTTATTTCAAACAATTGCTCACAGGTCAACCGACTGACCGACCCAAGTGATTGTGCGGGTATTTTACTTTTTTTCTGCAGTCACATTACTGGTTTGAACAATAATTTTAGTTACAGCGGCGATGGTATCTTCATCAATGAAAATAAGAACCTGCCAAATGCCATCGCTGATTTTGAGGGTGGATTTCATGTTTTTCAAAACAATAACTGTTCATATTCTCCACATAATGCAATCGAAGCGGTGTTTTCAAGAGGAAATCGATTTCTCAACAACGACTGTGATTACAGCGATTATGGCCTGTGGTTGGGCTATTCCCAGGAAATTACGGTTAAGCAAAATAATATCCGGCACAATCGATCTGCAGGGATAGCCATCGATCGCGGATCAAACACCATCATCGACAACAATATTATCAGGGAAAATGCCATCGGGATCTCCCTTTGGTCAGATGATTCACCTATTGCTGGTTATACCAATTTCGAATCGACTGAACACACCGTGCTCAAAAACTATCTCATTGGCAACCTTTATGGCCTCGTTTTAGCCAATACCCATGAGAGTCAGATCAAGCAAAACCTCTTCATTACCAACAAAGATGCCATTTGGCTTCGTGAAACAGCCCAGAACGATAGTATAACCGGCAATCGCTTCAGCAATACGGTGAACTTTCATTTTATCAACGAAACGGTGGATACAATACCGGCTACGATGAACTCGTATTTGACCAACGATGAAAGCATCATTGATTGTAAAATCTCGATTCGCCAGCCCGCACAAACCGGATCGGTAGTTTGGCAGCCATTTGCACCTGTTTCTGATCCTCAAATCCAGCCAATTCCACCTGAGGATCTCACCGAACAACCAGCAGAATGGATTGTTTTCAGTCAGGATGGAAAACCAAGTACCGTGTCATGGGATGCTGAAGACAAAATAATAGGTTCTGAATCAATCAGACTGAATAGTGAGGCCGGAGGAGATGTGTTCTTACATTATACACCAGGAGATCTGATACAGGCGCAATGGGATTTAAGTGAAATGAAAGAAATTGTGTTTTCGGTGAAAGTCAACAAAATATCAGGGCAAAATATTCAAAAAGCACAAATCATTGTTGGGGATGAATGTGGCAACCAAATCACATATTCCAATGTTGCAGCCCAAGACCTTAACGAAGCCGCAAACTGGACAGAAATAAGCATTCCGATTGACGGCGATAATCGATGGCGCAGAATAAATCAGGGGGCTGACCTGGGCCATATTACCTTTGTTCAACTCCTGATCGACACCTGGGGCTATGGTTTTGAGTTGAATTTAGACGATTTTCGTTTTGTGCCACAAAGTGATGGGATTATTGAAAATCAAAATGCTTTTTGGGTAGGAAATCCTTATCCAAATCCAGCAAACAATCGACTTTCAATACCCATATCAACCTGGGATAACCAGCCAATTGAAATCGAAATAATCGATTTGATGGGAAGAAGCATTGATCACCATCAAACTACTATTCATGCAGGGCAGCAGCTCGTTTCGCTTAAGATTGGCCAGCATGAAGCAGGATCTTACATCCTGCTAATTCGAGCTCGATATAGCATTATTTCAAAAAGAATCTGCATTAATTGATCAAAAAGATTAAATAACAGTTCCTTTTTTGCAATTTTTTAGATTTTTTGATTTTTTATTTTCCTTTTTTAAGTGATATTTGTAGTTATCTCAAAAAAAACTGCATTTATCATCGTATTATGTCCACAACAATTTATTTCGCTGAAACCAAAGATTTTAAACTTCTAAAATCCAGATTAACAGATACCGAAGGAGAATTCAGGGTCTATTTATATGCCGACACCAGCAATGTTAAAATCCCGAAAGATATCATCAAGTCTCTTCCTAAAATTGGCAACTATTTGGTATGGGAAGATATCGCCGGTTTTGATTCTTCACAGCTAGTGAATCATATAGTCTTCATGATTGGGCAATACATGATGTTGGAAGAGCAATTCGAGTTTTTTATTGCAACAAAAACGCAACGATATGCCAAAACAGTTGAATTATTGCAGCGTGAAGGTGTCTTAATTGATGTCATAGCACCAGAAGAACCGACCAGCCAACCTGCCAAAAAGCGTAGAGGTAGGCCACCGAAGGCGAAGATTGCCCAAGAAGAAACTGCTCAACCAAAACGAGGCAGAGGTCGACCACGAAAGAATCCAGTAATTGAACCAGCCGTTATAGAAACCCCTAAGAAGAAACGTGGTCGTCCAAAAAAACAGGCTGAAGAACCAAAAAAGACAAAATCTGCTAAATCTCGTAAACCTCGAACAGAGAAAGAAATTACCAATGCAGAAGTAAAGGCTAAATTAGCTGCGTTTCCTTCAACAGATGCTGATGTTGAACAAATACAAAAGGTATTATTTGGACTTGGTAAGGTTAAACGACCAAAGATTGATCAGAAACTTGGTGATCTCATCAAAACCAGATTGGGCATTGGCGACAATGAAGCCATGAGCCTGGTCGACAAGTTGAAAGCAACCGGAATGATGGATAACAGCGGTAAAGGGGATCGAATTCGCTATAAAGATTAGTAGTTTGGCAATCGGTCTTTTACACACCTGAAACCAACGGTGGCATTTCTTTCAAAACCACGAGAAACACGCAATAGCATTTGACGGTAATGCAAGGGTCGTGGCCCACCCTGAACATACCACCAACTCGAACCTGGATTGAAATAACTGCCCCCTTTCATGATCACAAAATGGTTTGACCCGTTATCATATAAGTCATGCGTCAGCTGCCACACTGATCCTACAAGGTCATGTATCCCCAGCGGATTGGCTCCAGCTGGATACTGACCAATGCGATCGAGATTTCCGTTACCCGGATTACAAAAACGCTCACCTACTCCTTTCAAACGTGAAACCGTTAATGTGTTTGTGACGTATTGGGTTTCTCGCTGAATGGTATCTTTAGTTGTCCAGGGCCAGGGTCGGCAATCGCTTGTTTGTGCAGCATATTGCCATTCGAGTTCAGTGGGCAGGCGTTTTCCAGCCCACTTAGCATATGCCTGGGCATCTTCATACGCAACATAAACCACTGGTTTCTCTTCATCGGCTTTTACTGGTTTTCCGTTGGCCCAATGCTTCAGGTAGTTCGTGCGATCAACTGGCGAGTAGGCGGTCTCTTCCACGAAAGTCAGATATGCCCTGTTGGTCACTGGATGCACATCGATAAAGAAATCACGAAGAATGGTATCAGGCTGGTGAACCGGGGGATAAGGAATGAACTCATCACCATTCGTTGTTTTCCACATAAATTCACCACCCGTCACCGCAACCATGTTTTTGGGAGCTCGTTTCACGGGTTTAGTGGTTTCTTTTGTCGAAATCAGGCGACAGGTTGACGGCTTCAATTCATAAATTCGCTCGTCAATGACCTGATCATCACGTAGAAGCTGAATAATTATATCCCCTTCAAAACGCCCAAATTCTGCCGTAAGATTGAGCTCATGATGCCCAACACGAAATACTCGAGCTTTCTTTTCGTAATCAGGGAGCCCTGCCCAAACCCAAATTTCATCGCCCACTTCAGCTGAAATCGTCAGTCGATCTGCATGACCATTTACCCTGAGCAAAGCCGGAAAATGCCCAATGGCAGTCACAGCTCCTTCATTATTAGTACCCAGGTATTCCTGGTGAAAAGCATCGGTTCTTACCGGGATATAGGCCTCTTCATGAATGGTATCCGGCACTATCTCATGGTGATTCCAAAGGTCAACCCAATGATAGTTTTCCCTTTCAGGAGCTTTAAACAACGCCCCTTTAAACCCATCCGGTCTAAGACTATATATCGTGTAGATGACTTTTTCTTTGTTAGACCATTGGTTCACCCAAATGTCATCATGCAAGGTGGGGATTAAGGGCTCATATCCATAATTCACAAAACAGTCACTATGCTCTCGTAAGATCCGAACTGTTCGTCCGAAGAAGTGATAATTCTGCTCAGCCCAATCTGGCCGGCCCGGTCTGAAAATATTCAATTCAGTACCGTATCCATTAAAAAATGAAGTGGCATATTCTCTTCTGATAGGTTCATAGGCCAGCTCAGCCACCCTAAAAATGGCAAAATCAGGTTTTATTAGTTTATTCAAATTGAGCATTGGTGGATAATACAAAGCATTGTGTACCCGTCCTGATACAATGCCTGGCATATCTCTTGGCACAGCCATTCCTTCACTATACATTACGACTCCCGATCGCACACTATCTGCAGCTTGCTGCAACTCATGGGAGGAGCTGCCCCGGGTATCGAGCACAACACCATCTGCACCAATCTGCTCAATCAAGTCGGCCATACCGGTAGTATGGCTCTCTGCCCGTGTATCCTCATCCCAAGGATTGTAACATATAAAGAACCGTGTGCCCAGGGCACGACATTCCTGGGCCAGTTTGCTTAATTGCTTCAAACCTCCCGGAAGATCCCTGAACAAATCCCATTGATTCCGCTGATCCAGACCCAAGGAAGGCCAGGTTGGCCAAATTCCAATAAAATCATCACCACCATATAGTTTCTGACCTCGCTGAATAAATTCGTTGAGCATAAACTCCCCTGTCTCACTCTCATAGAAAGCATGATCCCACCCATAAATCAGGTGTGAAACATAAGTATGTCTTACCCATTGCAAGTCTTCTCTTTGATACAGCTGATTATCAAAATGCTCAAGATCATACAAAAGACGCTTCTGAAATGCCTTACGCAGTCCCGACTGCCAATTACCTGAATAGGACTCATAATATAGGGTAAACTCAACCCAACCACCCGGATATAGATAGTTTTCAAAACGTCGAACACTCGTTTTTTCAGAGGCAGTGCGACGAGATAAACCATAGACCTGCAAATCACCTGATTTGACCTCACAAAAACCCAGTTCCCATGCATTATCCGGCACTATAACATTTACCGGTTTTAAATCTGGTCTGAAAAGATGAGTACGTGATAAGCCGTGCCTGCCTTTCCCAGTTATATACACGCGGTCTGGATCTTCCCCAAAAGGTAGAAAATTGTGAATCTCCAAAGTATCTTGAGACCGGTTACTTAGACGCAATAGCAGAGACAGTCCCAGTTCAAAATCCTCATTGATTTCAACCGAACAGACCAGTTTATCCTGGTATGTGCAGGTCTTCTTAGCAACTCCGGTCACATCATCGAAATCAGCCGATCGAATCAGCTGCTCACCCAGTTTGAAACTAAAGTGCGGGCCCTCATCAGCAAACACAAACTGCTCTATTTCTTGTACATATACAGTTGCTGAATGGACAAGGAAAAGTAAAAGAACAAGCGATTTTTTCATTGGAAACAGATTGTATATACTTCAAAAGTAGTGATAAAAGAATTAGTACTTTTGTGGTACCCAGATGAAAAAAATACCCGGCATCCTATTTTTGTTGACCCTGCTGTTGGCCTCGGGATTGTCTCCGTTAAGTGCTCAACTGGGTGGTATGCTACCCATCAGATTAAGTCCAAAATTGCACCTTTTACCGGCTCCTAGTTTAAGCTATTCACCTGAGACTTCATGGCGCTTTGGTGCGGCCTTAATCGCTACCCATAAACCTGACCTGTCTTCAGAACGGCACATATCGAAGCTGCATCTCGACGTATTGTACAGCCTCCGTAAGCAATTCATTGTTGACTTAGATCATGATCTTTACCTGAATGATGGTCGCATCCTTCTGACTGGAAGTAATTCATTTTACAGCTATCCCGAGTATTATTACACCATGAATCCTGTGGGTATTGCCGATACCACCAGAGAATTGATTCAATCGAAGCGTATCGATTTCAATAATGCCATCTATTATGAACTATTTCAAAACTGGTATGTGGGAATCCAGCATCGTTTTCAACGATTGAGTGATTTGGCCTACCTCCCGGATGGGATTTTCAGCCGTGAACAAGCCCCTTTGGCTGATCCACACTATTACCATGGAATTGGGATGGGGGTGATGAAAGATGAAAGAAGTAATCCCATTAATCCGGTAGGTGGTGACTATTACTTCAATCTGAATAGTCATTTGTTTTCTGGAGTTTTGGGATCCCATAAGACATTTTCCAGATTTGAATTGGATTACCGCCACTATATCAGGATAGGCCAGGCTCAAACTTTGGCATTCCAAGGCTATGCTGTATTTACTACCGGATCGCCGTCGTACCGATTGATGGGCATGCTGGGTGGCAGCACACACATGCGTGGCTATTATGCTGGACGTTATCGATCACGCCAATACACGACCATTCAAAGTGAGCTACGAACAAGCCTGTTTGGGAGAATTGGTCTCGTTTTATTTGCTGGTGTGGGTCAGGTTGCCTGGACTCTCCCAGAGTTGCTTAACCACAATCCCTTGTTCAGCTACGGTACGGGTCTACGCATCATGTTAGACACGGAGAGCCGGGCTAATTTACGTATTGATTATGCCCGTGGTCTGAACAGCCAGGGCTGGTACATCAGTTATGGAGAAGCATTTTAAGTAGTCAATTTTCTGCTGTATAAGCGGTATCTTTTATAGGCTTCAGCGTCCATTTTGTTCATCGCATTGATCATCGGCTCATTGTCTTCAGCAATTCGGGAGGCTTCGGCAGCTTTGTACCCCTTTTCCCGGGCTGTTTCAAAAAGCATGCTGAAGAAAAATGAATCTATGCCAAATCGCCTGAAATCGGGCAAAATAGCCGTGGCCATTATTCTGACGGTATTTATGTTCCGCACTATACGAGTGGCCGATGCACCCATGTACCATTTCTTTTTTCCCCTTGGTATCCCTTGATAATACTCATTCAGATTAGGCATGCCCAGGGCAAATCCGATCACCTGATCATCAAACTCAGCCAGGTATATCAATTCTGGATCCAGGAAACGCTTGTAGCGTTGAAAATAAAACTGAAACTGATCTGTTGATGCGGGGGCAAATTCGGGATTATCTATAAAGGCCTTATTATATACCTGTCGAATTGACTCAATCTCCTGATCAAAATCATCTGGATTAAACAGCCGGATCTGAATTCCTCTGCGATCAAATCTATCCTGCAAAACTGGAGCAGCTTTTAATAGTCGATCAGGAAAATCCTTTCCCGAAAGGAGGTATGCCAGATAATCACGCTCTTTTACCAGTCCGATCTCGGTCAATAACTGGTCATAATACGGAGGATTGTGGGGCATTTCATAATATGGTGGATAGCTAAATCCTTCAACCAAAACCCCGAGTGAATCATTGAAAGATGGATTCAATGGGCCCAGCAATCGAGTATACTTCCACTCGTGCATGTCATTCTCCACAGCCTCCATCAGGTGCTTAGCAATTGTCTTATCATGAACACAATCAAAAAACCCAAAACGGCCCAATTCAGGAATGACTTGCTGATGACTGGTGTTATGTATACTGGCAATTCGTCCGAGGATTTGGTTTCCGTCAAGAGCCAGATAGGCCCTGATCTCAGCATTTTTCAAAAATGGATTATGATCAGACTGCAGTATCTGCATTTGATTGTGCACCAAGTCACTGGCAAATGCCGGATCGCCTGCATTCAGACTAAAAGGGAAACCAATAAACTGCCTTAAATCGGTGTTGGTCTTAACACGACTAATTGTAATCATAGCTTTCCAATATATAGGGTTGAAAGCTATCTCAAAACCGAAAAGTTAGCTCCGATTAACTATCGCCGTCAAGGTCTTCAAATTCAACATTGCTGAATGAAGAGCCTCCGGCATTCATTTCTGCCGGCTCATCCTCACCGAAAGTACCTTTAACTTTCCGGATGTATTGAATAGCTTCTGAGAGTCCGTCTTCGAATTTTTGGAAATCTTCCTTGTAGAGAAACAATTTATGTTTCTCAAAATGGAAACGACCATCCTTGTCAAAAATCTTCTTGCTCTCGGTAATCGTTAGGTAGTAATCGTCTTTTCGAGTGGCCTTCACATCGAAAAAATAGGTTCGTTTACCGGCCCGTACTACTTTAGAAAAAATCTCTTCTCTGTCTTTCTGCTCCAAATCTCCTTGTTTACTATAATCCTCCATACGCTGCATGGTCTCACGTTTAGGTTACACCTTGCCAAAAATAGAAAAAAAACCAGATATTAATAATGACGGTTATAAAAACTTTAGTTTTGTTAATCAAGGTAATAGTATTGTGAATATTAAAAAATAAACTACCTTTGCGCGGTCTCAAAAATAAAATTATTAGTTCTTTAAAAGAATGATTAGCAGAAGATTACTCAGGACTAAAGCCTTGCAGGTGCTGTATGCTTACTATGTATCTGACCAACCTAGTTTGGATAAATCTAAAAAGGAACTTCTGTTTTCCGTAGAAAAAACCTACGAGTTATATCATTATTTACTTTCATTGCTTCTCGAGATCAGTGACTACGCTGAAACTAGAATAGACATTGCACGTTCGAAGTACTTCCCGACAGAAGCAGAAGCCAATCCCAATGTGCGCTTTGTTAGTAATCCTCTATTGGATTCACTGCGCAACAACCCAGAATTCACCAAATATATCGGCTTAAAAAAAATATCGTGGGTCAACAATCCAGAGTTAGTAAAAAAGTGTTACAGCCAACTCATTGAAGACAGTGTTTACCTGAGTTACATGGAAATTGCTGAACCTGACTTTGCTGAACATCGAAATATGATCAGCTATATCCTTACCGATCTGATTGTACCCAATGAATTGCTCAACCAAATACTCGAAGAGAAAAGTATCTATTGGAACGATGACCTTGAATTTGCCGGATCGATGGCTTTAAAGACCATTTCGAGTGCAAAAGATAAGGGTCGGATCAAGATATATCCAAAATTCAAGCACCCCGATGATCGTCAATTCATGTTAGACCTGTTTCATAAAACTGTGTTACATGCCGATGAGAATCGTGCCCTAATTCAACGCTTTGCACAAAACTGGGAGTTCGAGAGAATTGCGCTGATGGACATATTCATCATGCAGATGGCCATGACTGAGGCCATTGAGTTTCCATCAATCCCCACGAAAGTCACATTCAATGAGTTCATTGAAATATCCAAATACTACAGTACTGAGAAAAGCAGCCAGTTTATCAATGGTATACTTGACAAGGCCTTCATGACCTTGAAGAAAGAAGGAAAAATCCACAAAACAGGTCGTGGATTAATTGGTGAAGTATAAGAACAATTGATCTTGTCCGGTTTTCCAGAGTTATTAACTTTGTACTCCAATAAAAATATAATGATGAATATGTTTGAAAAAATTGCGAAGATCCTGATCCCTGTATTTCTATTGGGTGTTTTTGGAAGTTGCAATAACGAATCAAGCACAAACAATGATGAGCATGTTTCCTCTGATTTGGTTACCAACCCCATGACTGCTTCAGGTAAAGAAAAGAAAAACCAGTTGCCTGTCATGGAGTTCCAGTCTGATAAACACGACTTTGGTTTAATCATACAGGGAGAGAAGGTCGCACACACCTTTAAGTTTAAAAACACAGGTGGATCTGACCTGGTGATCTCAAATTGCTCAGCAACATGTGGATGTACGATACCATCATGGCCAAAAGAGCCCATTAAACCCGGAGAGGAAGGTAAAATTGAAGTT
>CAYUGX010000166.1:0-11003 GCA_964444375.1 uncultured Porphyromonadaceae bacterium
GGCGCAAGTAAGAACTCAGTGTAAAATATCCATCCAGGATTATTGCCAAAAGTATGATAAATATCGACCAGAGGCTCTTCAGGTGCCACTTGATGAGATAAAAAATGCGGGCAATCTTTTGAGTCGTGACCTTAAAAAGGCCATTAAACGGGCTGCATGGAATATCGAGTTATTTCATAGAAATCAGCAGAAGGATTTACCCATTGTTTACATCAGTCGATCCATTCAGTGCTGGCAAAAAGACGTGCCAATTGAAAAGGTTGGGTTGTATGTACCTGGGGGTACAGCTCCCTTGTTCTCGACGGTCTTAATGCTTGGTGTGCCTGCCCGAATTGCCGGTTGCAATGAAATTGCACTTTGCACCCCGGCAAGTGAAGATGGGAAAATACATCCTGCAACCCTGTATGCTGCAGATTTATGTGGCATACACCATGTTTATCGTATCGGTGGCGTTCAAGCTATTGCAGCCATGGCCTATGGGATTGACTCTATTCCTGTGGTGGACAAGATTTATGGACCAGGAAATCAGTATGTTACTCTGGCCAAACAGCTGGTAGTTGAAGAAGGCATTGCAATAGACATGCCCGCTGGTCCTTCCGAGGTATTGGTCATGGCCGATGAAACAGCAAATCCGGCTTTTGTTGCCGCCGATATACTATCTCAAGCTGAGCATGGAGCTGATAGTCAGGCAGTGTTGCTTTGCCAATCCAAATCTTTTGCTGAACAAGTACAAAAAGAACTGGAAGAGCAACTTGACGTGCTGCCCAGAAAGGAATTGGCAGCCCAATCCATTGAGAATAGTCTGACCTTGATTTTTGACCAGATTGATGAAATGATGAGCTTCTCCAATCGGTATGCTCCCGAACACTTGATACTGGCCCTGGAGCAAGCTCGTTATTGGGCCGACCATGTTACTAATGCCGGCTCGGTTTTCATTGGGCATTATACACCTGAAAGTGCAGGAGACTATGCATCCGGGACAAATCATACTCTGCCTACTAATGGCTACGCCAGGGCCTATAGCGGATTGAATCTTCAGAGTTTTATGAAAACCATTCAATATCAGGAGATCCAGGTGGAAGGACTAGTCGACTTGGGGCCAGATATTAAGGCTATGGCAGAAGCTCAAGCGTAAGTAGGACACGCCAATGCAGTTAGCATTATACTTGAAAAGGATGTTTGATATCAACGAATGGCTCAGGCCAAACATAAAGAACCTCAAGCCCTATACATCGGCTCGCGATGAGTTCCAAGGTGAGGCCCTTGTTTTCCTTGATGCGAACGAGAATCCGTTCGATAATGGATATAATCGCTACCCGGATCCACGACAAATGAAGCTCAAGCAGGTTATTGGCGACACTTTTTCTCTCCTTCCGGATCAGCTCTTTCTTGGCAATGGAAGCGATGAGGCCATTGATCTTCTGATTAGGGCATCTTGCCAACCCGGACAAGATCGAATATTGACTATTGCACCCACCTATGGGATGTATAAGGTGTGTGCAGATATCCAGGGAGTTGACACTGATAGCGTGACTCTCAATTCCGACTTTAGCCTGCCAGTTGATCGCTTGATTAGTCAATCGAGCAAAGATCATAAACTGTTGTTTATTTGTTCTCCAAATAATCCAACAGCCAATTCCTTTGATCCTGAGTATCTGCGTTCAATTGCTTCAAACTTTACCGGTGTAGTGGCTGTTGATGAAGCCTACCAGGATTTTTCAACTAAGAGTAGCGCACTTGAAATACTGTCAGACCTCCCGAATCTGGTGGTATTGCGTACCTTCTCCAAAGCATGGGGTCTGGCTGGGATACGGTTTGGCATGGCCATTGGCAATCCGGAGGTAATCAAACACCTGAACCAAATCAAATATCCATATAACCTGAATAACCTTACCCAGGATACGGTATTTGCAGCAATTAAAAGACAGGCTGAAGTAAGTGATATGATAACAAAACTGCAAGCCGAACGAAAGCGCTTGTCAAGCCGGTTGAATGAAATCCCAGGAATCATCCGGGTTTATCCAAGTGATACAAATTTTCTACTCATCCAGGTTGATCAGCCTGATTCGGTCTACCAGCAGTTACTGAATCAAAGCATTGTGGTTAGAAATCGTAGCAATCAGGTACTGTGTGAGGGCTGCTTGAGAATTACAGTAGGTACACCAGAAGAAAACGACGCGTTAGTAAACACGCTGAAAAATTGCATGTTATGAAGAAAAGATGCCTTTTTATTGACCGTGATGGAACACTGGTCGCAGAACCACCTGACGAGCAAGTGGATTCCTTTGACAAAATCAGGTTTTTACCGGGTGTATTCACCCACTTGAATCGTATAGCCACACAGCTCAGCTTTGAACTTGTATTGGTGACTAACCAGGATGGATTAGGCACTGATTCTTTTCCCGAAGATGACTTTTGGCCGGTTCATCACTTCATTATGGATACCTTGAAAAATGAAGGAATCATTTTTTCTGATGAGCTCATTGACCGGAGTTTTCCTGAAGAGCAATTGCCGACACGGAAGCCTGGTACCGAAATGCTGAAAAAATATCTTGAAGATAGTGAGTATGACCTGGCCAGATCTTATGTAATTGGCGACCGGCAATCAGATATCCAGCTAGCCGAAAACCTGGGGGCAAAAGGCATATTAATTGCACCAAATGCTTTTGCTGGGTGGAATGAAATTGCTGAGTTTCTGTTTAAAAGTGACAGGCAAGCAACAATCCAACGCAATACCAAGGAAACCCAAATCCGTCTAGAACTCGCACTCGATGGTACGGGTCAAACTGACATTGAATCAGGAATTGGCTTTTTTGATCACATGCTTGACCAGATTTGTCGTCATGCGCAGATCGACCTGAATCTGAAGGTTGCTGGCGACCTCGAAGTGGATGAACACCATACCGTTGAAGATACAGCACTGGCATTAGGAGAAGCCTTCAAAATTGCACTGGGCAATAAGAAAGGATTGACACGCTATGGATTTGCCTTGCCAATGGATGATTCGAAGGCGGAAGTTTTGCTTGATTTTGGGGGGCGCCCCTGGTTTACCTGGCAGGCTGAATTTACAAGAGAAAAGATTGGGACCTGCCCAACTGAATTGTTCAGTCATTTTTTCAAATCATTCTCTGATACTGCCCAATGCAATTTGCGGATTGAGGCCGAAGGTCAAAATGAACACCATAAGATCGAAGCCATATTCAAAGCATTTGCCCGGGCCATTCGAATGGCCATACAACGTGACGGCACTGATCTGCTTCCCAGTACAAAAGACGTGTTATGAAACAACAAGTAGTTATTATTAAGTACAACGCCGGTAACATTGGTTCGGTCAGCAATGCCCTGAGGCGCATCGGAATTAATCCCATTATCAGCGCAGATGCACAGGTCATCAAACGGGCAGATAAAGTAATTTTCCCAGGAGTAGGAGAGGCCAGTACCACTATGTTGCATTTGACGAAAAGTGGATTGGATCAGGTAATTGTTTCACTCAAGCAGCCGGTACTCGGTATCTGCCTGGGAATGCAACTCATGTGTCAGCACTCTGAAGAAGGAGATACATCGGGGATGGGAATATTTTCGGAAAAGGTTAAACGCTTTCAGATCGATGAGAAAATTCCACACATGGGCTGGAACGAATTGAAAAAAGATGACAATCGGCTTTTTGATAACCTGCCGGATGCAGCCTGGTTCTACTTTGTGCACTCCTACTACGCAGTACCCGGCAGCAACACCATTGCCTCTAGTTTTCATGGGATAGAATTCGGTGCATGTTTGCACTATGAAAATTTTTACGCGGTCCAGTTTCACCCTGAAAAAAGCGGTAAGATAGGCCAACAACTACTAAACAATTTCATCAACTTATAATGGAAATTATACCGGCAATCGATTTAATCAATCAATCTTGTGTCAGACTGGTTGAAGGTAACTTCAACCGCCAGAGTAACTATTCAACAGATCCCGTAGGAGTTGCTAAAAGCTATGAAGAAATCGGGATAAAACGTCTGCATGTGGTCGACCTTGAGGGGGCAAAGGCCGGGGAAAGCAGGCATCTGGGAATTTTGAGAAGAATATGTGGTGAAACTCGACTTGTGGTTGATTTTGGTGGCGGAATACGAACCCGAGATCAGGTTGAACAGGCCATTGATGCAGGTGCTCATCAGGTGAGTCTAGGGAGTTTGGCAGTTAAGCACCCTGAGAAACTTCAAGAATGGATCAATGCCTTCGGTCCTGAACGGTTTTTCCTTGGAGCAGATGTGAGAGATGGTTTTATAGCTACTCAAGCCTGGATGGAATTGAGTGAAATGACCTGGCAGGAGTTTATAAAGAAATGGAGTACTGAGGGTGTCTTGAATTTTTTCTGTACCGATATTAAACGGGATGGTAAATTGAGTGGACCGGCGAGCCAATTGTACCGGTCAATGCTTGATCAGAATCCATCAATCTCCCTGGTGGCCAGTGGAGGAGTTAGTGATTTGGCAGATCTTCTCGAATTGCAATCAGTGGGGGTCTCTGGGGTCATCATTGGGAAGGCAATTTATGAGGGACGTATTACTTTAGACGAACTTAAGGATTGGATAAAAAATGCTAGCTAAACGTATTGTACCCTGCCTCGATATTCGAGATGGCCGCACTGTGAAAGGCGTCAACTTTGTCGGAATACGTGATGCAGGTGATCCCATTGAATTGGCTTGTCGCTATATGGAAGAGGGGGCAGATGAGCTCGTATTTTTAGATATCACTGCCAGTCATGAGAAGCGTAAAACAACTGTATCACTTGTTCGTGAAATCGCCAGAAATGTCAATATCCCATTTACTATAGGTGGAGGAATAAACGATTTTAGAGATGCAGAACTGCTGCTAGAAGCTGGAGCTGATAAGATTTCAATTAATTCAGCGGCTTTACGACGTCCTGAGCTAATAGAGGAACTAGCTATGGGGTATGGATCTCAATTCGTGGTATTAGCCATCGATGCCAAAGAAGACCTGGGCATTTGGCAAGTCTATCGCAATGGTGGAAGGATTCCAGTGAAAAAAGAACTATTTGCCTGGGCTACTGAGGGTCAGGATAGAGGGTGCGGGGAAATTTTGTTCACCAGTATGAACCACGACGGAACTAAAAACGGTTTCGCCAATGCAGCACTGGCCCGGTTAAGCGATACGCTTCATATACCTGTAATCGCATCTGGAGGGGCTGGCAAAAAGGAACACTTTCTGGATGCCTTTTCAAAAGGCAAAGCCGATGCTGCGCTGGCTGCCAGCGTTTTTCATTTCAACGAAATTCCAATACCGGATTTAAAGAGCTACCTCATTGAGAACAAGGTAATAATACGGATGACAGCAAAAAGTAAATAATGATACTTGACTTTACAAAAACCAACGGTCTAATTCCAGCAATTATTCAAGACGCTGCAACCCAGGTTGTCTTAATGCTTGGTTATATGGACAAAGAAGCATTCAAAAAGACACAGGAAACCAAACGGGTCACCTTTTATTCGCGATCAAAACAACGCTTATGGACCAAAGGCGAGACCAGCGGAAATTATCTAAACGTTGTGGACATTAAGATTGATTGTGACAAGGATACCCTATTAATTCAAGTGAATCCAGTAGGACCAGTTTGTCACACTGGGGCAGATACCTGCTTTAAAGAATCCAATACCCATGGCCTTCCATTTCTCGCCTACCTGGAAGATTTCCTCAGCAGCAGGAAACAGGATTTGCCAAAGGGCTCATATACCACTACACTATTTGAGGGAGGTACCCCAATGATTGCTCAGAAAGTAGGTGAAGAAGCTGTCGAACTGGTGATAGAGGCGATGCAGCAAAACGATGAATTATTTATGAATGAGGCTGCTGATTTGGTCTACCACCTGCTGGTCCTATTATTAGATCGCGAACAATCTTTAACTGGAGTAGCTCAGATCCTGGCTGACAGACACCAATTGAAATAACTGTTTCTTTACTGAAAGAACTCTTATAGGGTCTATATTTGTTATTTAATTATTCGCTAATTCAATCAGGTTATGAAGAATAAACTGGAGACTTGTCTACGTTTTGTATTCTTTGCCATTTCAATCTGTTTTCTGTTTCCATCATCTGCGACCAGTCAGGTCAAAGTGCATTCAACCACAGACTTTATGAAGGTTGATGAGGCTATTAATGGATTGATTGAACAATATGGGACATCTGAGGTTTTGTTGGTGCTAGACATTGACAATACCCTCTTAACCAGCTCAGTTGACTTAGGAGGAGATGTCTGGTATCAGTGGCAGCGTGGCGAACTGGACATTAAACCAACAGAAGATCAGAAAGTTGATTGTTTGTTTGAAGATGCCATAGGTTTGTTATATGAACTGAACCCGATGAAGCTGACAGATCATCGAATCGCCAAGCTCATCAAAAACTGGCAAGAGCAAGGCCTAACACTGTTTGCACTGACTTCCCGTCATCCTAAATATCGGGCAGCTACCGAGAGGGAATTGGTACGAAATGGTCTGGATTTGACTAAAACCGCATTGAAACCTTTTGGATTGGAGTTGCCTGTTATGAGGGTAAAGCTAGACAGGGAAATGAGCTATATGAAAGGTATAATGATGACCACTGGAATGAATAAAGGCGTTATGTTAAAATACTTGCTCAGTGAGACCGGAAGATCATTCAAGGCGATAGTTTTTGTGGATGATTCAGAAAAAAACATTAGCAACCTGAACACTACATTCTCAGACTGTGATGTTGATATGAACATCTTTCATTATAAAAAGATCATTGAAGATAGGAAGTTGGCGAATGGAGGTGTAATCCTCACGAAGGACCAGGCTGAGCAGATGAGCACAGATTGGAAAGAATTGAATCATCTACTGATAAAGCTGTTCCCAGATCGCAATTTACGCAGTGGTTGCCTTGGATCACAATAAACAAGTACGCAATATAAACCTTAGCTATGGAAATAATATCTACCCCGGCAATGCCAAAAGCCAATGGACACTACTCTCCATGTATCAGGCACAATGACATTTTATACCTTTCAGGCCAATTGCCCATTGATCCTGATACAGGAACGATTCCACCATCAATTGATGAACAAGTTGATGTAGCGCTCAAGAATGTTGAACAGATAATCAGTGAAGCAGGAAGTTCAAAAAATAAAATCCTTCAGATGCGTTTGTACATTTCTGACATATCACTGTGGGATCGTGTCAATACCAGGTATGAGGCTTTCTTTGGAAAGCACAAGCCAGTCAGGAGCGTGATCCCTACCCGTGAGCTGCATTTTGGCTGTTTAATTGAAGTTGAAGCAACGGCTATCACCTAATACCGTTGTCAACAGTTTGCATAAAGAAAAAGGCCTCATCTTGAAGATGTGGCCCTTTTGGTTTGTTGGGAATATACTTGGAAGAAAGTGAATTCGGTCTTTGAAAAAGGTTGGCCCGACTGCAGTGTTGCAAATTCGGTTCGATAAGCGTGATCTTATTGCTAACGGTGTCCCCCTTTCCGTTAATGCTTTCACGATTCAGGTTCAGCCAAACCTCCTTGTCTTATCCGGTTTCGCATCACCCGTCGGGCCAACCGATTACCCTTGTCTTTCCAGTTTAAAGGTAAGTAAGGATTTTGTAATTATCAACAGATCAGACCTTTGTGACGTGCTTTTGTTGTTCTTTAAGTAGTCTCGAATCATAAGTGCGTACCTTTTGTTAATAAGCGTAGGAAGCTTACCTTCGCAACTACAAATAACGCATTATGAAACGAGATTATCAGACCATTCAAAGTGTTCTTCGGAGAAGTTTCTCTGAGTATGCTGATTTACCAGCCATTGGCTATGTGGGGCAAGATCCACTTACTTACAGAGATTTACAGAGTCTGATCGAGTCTCAGGTCTTTCGATTGGTTCAGCTTGGACTGAATCCGGGTGACAAAGTTGCCATTGTTGGCGCAAATTCATTAAATTGGGTAACCGCCTATTTTAGTGTGCTATGTCATGGTGCAGTTGCTGTTCCGGTATTGCCGGATTTTACAGCGCAGGAGATTGAGAATGTCTTAGTGCATTCAGAAGCTCGAATGCTCTTTATTTCAGAGCGTTTATATTCAAAATTGACCGATGTGGCTCGGGAAAAGATTGAGCACATTTTTTTGCTTGACAATATGGGGACAATCCCGGCAGGAGCCACCGCAAAGCAACTAAAGGAGGTCGAGGAGTTTACCGGTCACGGAAGTATGCACCTGTGTCAACATGAATCTAATCCCGATGATTTGGCATCCATTATTTATACATCAGGAACGACTGGCGGTTCAAAAGGTGTCATGTTATCACACATGAATCTGGTTACGAATTTGAATCAGTGCGCTGCTGTTGAACCCCTCGATAGCGGAGAAATCTTCCTGTCAATTTTACCACTGTCACACACGCTCGAAAACACTGTTGGCTTGCTACTTCCGATTGCATACGGTGCTTTTATAAATTACCTAGACAGGCCACCAACTGCATCAGTCTTAGTACCTGCTCTAAAGAAGGTAAGACCTACCTATTTGCTGAGTGTTCCGATGGTGATTGAAAAGATTTATAAGTTGCAGATCAAAGCCAAATTTAATCAATCGAAGGTGATGAGGCGCTTATATCGATTACCTATGATTCGAAAGGCGCTCCACCGTATGGCAGGAAAACGGTTATATGAAACCTTTGGTGGGCGATTAAAGTTTTTTGGAATTGGAGGAGCCAAATTGGATGCATCTACTGAAAGATTCCTGGTCGAAGGTCGATTTCCTTATGCTATTGGATATGGTTTAACTGAAACCGCACCTATGCTGGCTGGTGACGGAGTTAAATATACTCGTTTTCAGTCGACTGGCCGTCCGGTTATTGATTTAGAACTCCGTATACACGAACCCGATCCGGGCAGTCAGGAAGGGGAGATCTGGGCAAGAGGTAAAAACATCATGAAGGGGTATTATAAAGAACCCGATCTCACCAAGCAGGTTCTGACTGAAGACGGCTGGTTCAAAACAGGCGACTTAGGTTTTCTTGATAAAGAGGGATTCCTGTATATTAAAGGCCGCCTGAAAAATGTAATTGTGGGTTCATCGGGTGAAAATATTTACCCTGAAGAAATTGAATCTGTAATTAATCGCTTTAGCCATGTTTTAGAATCTGTGGTAGTAGAGCGTGAAGGTAAGCTTGTGGCTCTGGTTCATTTTAATTTTGAAGAAATTGAGAAGCAATTTCACCAGCTGACTGATGAAGCCAAAAAGAAGGTAGATGAGCAGGTTGAAGAATTACTTAGTGATCTCCAGCAGTTTGTTAATCAGCGTGTCAATCGCTTCTCAAAAATTCAGGCAGCAGTTGCCCATACTCAGCCATTTGAAAAGACCCCAACAAAAAAAATTAAGCGCTTCTTGTACCATTGATACGGGTATGCATCAAATAGTTTGTTTACCTGCTTTAAATGCTTTACTTTTCAGTATACCAAAAACTGAATTATGAAGCGTACCCTTTTTTATGCGAACGCACTGCTCGTTGTTTTGTTAATGCTATGGGCATGTACCAATATTCCCTTGCTCGATTATAATGGAAATGACGATGATGATGACGATGAAGAAATTATACATAATCTTCCCACTGGTACGGTGGGTGATGTGTTGTGGTCATATTCATTAACTGATCCCACCTACACTTTTTCAGGTCATCCTGCCTTTGATGAAAGCCGGCAAACGCTGTATGTGGCAGCCAAACCCATCAATTCTGGTCAGGGCAAAAACATGAAATTGTACGCTATTCACGGAAATGGCACCCTGAAATGGGAAACTAATCCAACCCAATCCATGGAAGGAGGCTCGCCTGTACTCGGTCAGGATGGAGTCGTTTATTTTGCCAGCAATAGAGTTATGTATGCATATGAACCCAGTGACGGACAGATTTTCTGGACCTACACGGTTGAAGACCGACCGATAAATTCGATATCCTATCATCCGGGAAGGAAATTAATCCTACTGTGTGGTGGTGAAATGGCAGGCATCTCAATCGTGGGTGAGGATGGTGTTGGAATCGATAACACCCTACTGGGTGAAGTGGATGAGTACCGAGGCCTGACGATCATGCCTGATAATAGTTTGATTACACAACTCAGAGGGCAATCTTTCGAAGATGGTAAATGGATATGGAACAACTGGTTGCTAAGGACTTCAATAGACCTTGAACAAATATGGCGTTATTATTTAGATGATTACCAATTAACCGATTCGTACATCGCAGTGGATAACAGTAGCAATGCATTTATCCCCTTAATGGCAAATGGCCAGAAAAGTAAAGTAGAATTGATTCAAGCGAATAAGGCAAAAGCCTGGTATCACGAGTTCGGAATCGACGATGACATCGAAGGTACCATAGTCGGACCGCAAGGATACTTCATTACCCACAATACCAAGCAGGGGATTATTATATTTTCGGGTAACGGCTCAGTAGTTTCTGGACCCTTGCCGCATTCGGTCAGTACTTCATCAATGGTAGTGGATGTTCAAGGGAATTTTTATGCCAACCTGAATGAGACAGACAATTTTGCTGCTTTCGATGCCTCGGGAGTAATCAAGTGGAAAAAGTCATTTTCCTGGATTGACAGTTCACCGGTGATTGCGAATAACGGTGTTATTTTGGTTGTCGGATCCAATCGGATAACTGCCATACAGGGGTACGCCAGATTATCGTCGACCTATGCTCGACAGCGAGGTGACAATCGCAACACGGGAAGAGGAGCCTATTGAACCATGTGATCAAGGATTTGACTGACTGAGTCGCCAACAGCAGCATCCACCTGATATTTAAAACGCGTATTGAAGGTGAATTGATTGAATAATTCTCTATTCACCCGGTACTGAATTTTTTCTTCATCTGTGCATTCATGAACACCAATACGGTACTGGAGATCAGTATAGCTTGAGAATAATGAAACCTGCTCCGTTCTGGAAATCACCTCGGCATCGTTTTGATCAAATACTGACCTGAAGGCTGAATC
>CAYUGX010000167.1:0-1319 GCA_964444375.1 uncultured Porphyromonadaceae bacterium
GATATTGAAGGTACGTGCTTGTCGTCTTCCTTTTGCCATGGTATTGATGAAGCAAGTGATCTCCTCAGTTTTTCCATTTGTTTCAATCACGGCCTTCTTCTCTTTGAAAAACAAGAGTGTACTCAGGATCATCCAAAAGTATTTTGCTTTTCCACCCATTTTGGTTTCTCCTGGGGCAACATAGTTTTTCGCCGCCACCTCACCATCAAAACCCAGACCTAATCCATTTAGAAAGGGAATGTCATTGCAGGTTCCCGTATCCATATTGATGATGGATTTCGAGAAGAAAGTTTCCCAATGTTCGTCTTGAAAACGATCCGGGAAGCCCAGGATTTGATTAAAATCATTCCCAGTTCCTGCTGGTACCAATCCGGTTATCACGTTGGGCTGTCCAATAAGCGCAGAACCCACCTCGTTCATGGTACCGTCTCCTCCAACAGCAATGATGTGGGTATAGCCCTTTACAAGGTAATCCCTTGACAGCTCTCGGGCATGACCATTTTTCTTGGTCATCACAATGGTGCCATCAATACCAAATTGATCGATTTTCTCTTTGAGTAAAGGAACGATGGCTTTTCCCGAACCGTTTCCGGCAATCGGGTTGGTAATAAAAACCCACTTTTCCTGGTTATTTTTTGTCATTTGCTGTCGTTTACGTAGTGACGTATGCTGATTCGATAATAGAACGTACCACATCAACAATTTCGTTGTCTTGTTTCAGACTTAAAAAGGAATTATCGATCGGTGGGTGAATGATCACACGCAATTTTGATCTGAAGTTAATGTGAAACCGATTAGCAGGTTTCAAATGATAAAAGCCCTTTAAAGTCACCGGCAGAATCGGATGTTCGGTAGCCCGGATCAGGTGAACAAATCCCTTTCTGAATCGATTAAACTCTCCTGTACGTGTGCGGGTTCCTTCAGGAAAAATAGCTACGGTGAGACCCTTTGATTTTTCCAGCAATTGATCCAACATCTCTTTCGTATTGCGCAAATTTGTTGATCGCATGGGAACAAAGTTGATCATCTTAAGTAAGCGTCCGAAAATAGGAATTTTAACCAGATATTCCTTCCCAAAGAATGCCACGTTGGGATAAAAAGCCATGATAGCAAGTATGTCAAACAAGCTTGCGTGGTTGGCAATCAGAATGTATTTCTGTTCCCGATCGATATAGTGTTTTCCGATGATTCGTACTCTTTTCATCATAATGAGAAAAGAAGTCTTTGCCCAAAACCGGACAATGAATTTGACAGGAGTTTTGAGGTTGAGAGCGGCAAACAAGAAGGTGACAATAACAATGATGGTTGTGAAGCTGTAC
>CAYUGX010000167.1:1349-10811 GCA_964444375.1 uncultured Porphyromonadaceae bacterium
GATAAAATTGTAAACAGCTGGGGACTCAATCTGTACTTATATTCCATCTCAACCTGCTATAAACCCGGAACAATATAAACAAAATTCGATTAATGAGAATCCTCATCAAATTTCGTAACTTTCACAAGTAACCCGAAACTTAAGTGATGAAACAACAGCAAAAACTTGCAGTCTTAATCGTGATTACTTGCCTATTAAGCATACAAGTACATGGTCAAACTGAGGCACTAAAAACCTACTACGAAACTACGCTAAAAAAGAACCAGATTGTTGGCAGCTCTTTAGTTCTACTGAAGAGAGGACAAATCATCTGGTCAGATTTCTACGGGAAAGCAAACATGCAACAGGATCGGCCAATGGATGCAAAGGCCATCTATCATTGGGCCTCTATTAGTAAAACCTTTACAGGTATAGCCATCATGCAACTTCGGGACCGGGGATTGTTAAATCTGGAAGACCTGGCTGTAAAGCATCTGCCTGAAATAAAAAAAATTTATGATCCCAATCGTTGGTTGGAGAAGATCACTATACGAACATTGCTCAATCACAGTTCAGGATTAAGAGGAGCCACTTGGCCATGGAAAAGCAAAGCCTGGCATCCACATGAACCACAGGAATGGGAACAATTAGTAGCTATGTTTCCGTATACTGAAATTCTTTTTGAACCCGGTTCTCGCTGGAGTTACTCTAATCCCGGGATCATCCTGCTGGGTCGGATAATTGAAGAAATCACTCAGGAAGACTTTGAATATTACGTGGAAAAAAATGTTCTTCGCCCATTGGGTATGTTAGACAGTTATTACGATTTTGCTCCACCTCATTTGATCGATCGGGTTTGTCAGAGTTATTGGTTGGAAAATGACCAGTATCGTCCGGCATTGTTTAATCTGAATACGGGTATCACGGTATCGAATGGTGGGCTTATGGCTCCCTTCGGTGATATGGTTCAGTATCTGAATTTCTTAATGGGGTATATGCATCAAAGCAAAGCTGATGTGGTGTTGAAACGCAGTTCTTTGCTTGAAATGTTTGGAGAAACGATTCAAATTGAGGGTCAGAATCCAATCGATGTTGATCATCAGGGTATGGGATTATGCTTCTTCATTGAACACATCTACGGCTCGAAAATGATTGGACATAGTGGCTTTCAAAATGGATTCCATACTCATTTATACTTCAATCTTGATAGTGGATATGCCTACCTGATTGGTTACAATTCAGCTGGTGATACCAATCGTGCCATGGATGATGAGATAAAACGCTACCTTTTCAAAAACATCTTTACGAAATAGATCATGTTAAAATCAGTTTTACCAGTCTTGCTGACTCTACTTGTGTTGAGTTGCCAACAAGAGAATTACGATTACCTCATCAAAGGAGCGACCATTATAGATGGCACAAATAATCCAGGGTATATTGCTGATGTGGGTCTAAAAGGAGATTCCATTATTGCCATCAAAGAATCACTCAGAGGAAGGGCTGAACGGGTTATACATGCCGAAGGAAAAGTGCTGGCTCCCGGGTTTATTGACCTCCACACCCATTGCGACTGGGGTATGGATAATACAATAACCAAGGGCAATCTGAATTACCTCTTTCAAGGTGTAACAAGTGTAGTTACGGGAAACTGTGGATATGGGCCCGGGGAATTACAAAACTTCAAGACTCGATTTGAAGCCAATGGTATAGGAAACAATATAATCCCTCTCACCGGATTTGGCTGGCTCAGGAAAACTGTCATGGGTAATGAAGACCGAGAACCCAGTCAAAGCGAACTGGCTCAGATGAGAGACTTATTGAGTGAATCGCTGGACGCCGGAAGCTGGGGACTTTCGACTGGCCTTCAATATATCCCAGAGAAATACAGCAGCACCCAAGAAATTATTGAAGTTGCTCAAGTTATGAAAGGCAGCAATCGCATTTACACCACTCATATGCGAAGTGAAGAGGATGAACTGGTTGAGGCGGTCGAAGAAGCCATTCAAATCGCATCTGAAGCCGGTGTTCCGCTCAACATTGCTCACCTGAAGGCCAATGGTAGAAAAAACTGGATCGCCATGGAGCAAGTTTTTGATTTGGTTGAACGGGCCCAACAAACGGGCATACCGGTAACCGCAGATATGTATCCCTATGACAAATCAGCTACCACTCCACTCTCTTCTGTTCTCTTGTATCCGCCATCCTTCCACCTAAATTCCATCCAGGAGATTCAAGAAGCTCTACAGGATCCTAAGAAACGACAGGCAATACGGGAACTCACTGAAAATGGCATCAAGGGCCGAACCAACTGGGTTGCAAAAGGTGGATGGAATTATTTCTCAATCGTGTTTAGTGAAAAAGATCCCAAATTGATCAATAGGATGTTTATCGATCTGGCAGAAGAACGAAACAGCACACCATTTGATGTGGCTGCCGATCTGGTCATCGCAGAAGGAAGTGACATCATCATTTCTCTAAGCACCATGTTGGAAAGTAATTTGGTTAAACAGCTTCAGAAACCGTGGGTTATGCTGTCATCTGACGGCAGTGCTGTGGATCCCCAGGCTAAAGGGATTCACCCAAGAAACTATGGTAGTCAGGCACGATTGCTCAGAAAATATGTACGCGAAGAAAGTGTACTCTCCTTAGCGGAAGGCATTTATAAAATGACCGGATTGCCAGCTCGGACGCTGGGCTTGCATCGGAAAGGAGTGCTTCGTGAAGGATTCTCGGCCGATTTGGTTATTTTCGATCCCGCCCTCATTACTGACCATGCCTCATTTCTCGATCCCCATCAGTATGCAAGTGGTGTAAGTTTTGTTTGGGTAAATGGTTTATTGGCTATAGACGAAGGAAGCTTTACCCAACAATTTGCAGGACAGGTCTTACTCACGATCACACATCACTAATTGATATTTTTATTACATTTGACACTCCTACCCAGCCATAACACATAGTCTGAGTCGTTTTTCCGTTGCCGGCAACATCGTTCGCAACAATTATTTCCAGATTCAACCATAATAGTAGGTTATTGACAAAGAATTATGACATGTTCATCAATAACAAGCGCTGCATGGGGTCACCTTTGGTACTTAAACTGGATTAATAATATTGGACTAACTAAAACGGAATTATGAAAAGACTTTTTACTCTCTTGAGTCTAAGCTTGATTGCTTTAGGCCTGTGTCAAACTATTGCACAAGAAATTATAACCATAACAGCAGCCCAAAAGTATCTTGTGGTTGGTGAAAACGGTTTCAATCCTCCACCAGGTTCTGTATTGGAGGTGGAAGCAGATCGAACGGATTACTTAAAAATCCTCGGATTGCAAGGAACTGCGGAGGAACCAATTACGATTATCAATACAGGCGGTCAGGTTCATATTACGAACACCACTTGGGGGGCGATTGAATTGAAGGATTGTCAACATGTGATTATCACAGGAACGGGCGATGCTAATTACCGTTATGGTTTCTTACTTGAAGGCAAGAGCGCGGGTGTTGGACTCACCGAATACAGCAGCGACATTACCGTTGAGTTTGTCGAAATTGCTGGCGTGTATAGTGAAACCTCTCAAGAGACTTTTCCCTATACTTTTTTTGGCATTGTGGCCAAGAAAGACTTTGGCGGAACACTTCCCGACGGTGCAACCGAATTCCCAGTATTTGATAACCTGGTTATCCATGACAACTATATTCACGGAGTACACGAAGGCATGTACATTGGAGAAACCACCTCTCCAGGTATGGAATTGCGTAACATGAGGATTCATAACAACATCGTCGTTGACACCTACAAAGAGGCTATCCAGATTGCTAATACGGTTACCGGATTTGAAGTGTACAATAACCTCATGCTTCGTGCAGGAATTGAGGGTCGATACGGACACAAGAATCTGCTCCAGATTGGAGATAATTCTCAAGGAGCTGTATTCAATAATATTCTGATTGACTGTCCGGCTTATGGGTTAATTTGTTTAGGTACCGGCAAAATTGATGTTTACAATAACTATTTTGAACAAAACCGGGGTATTTTTAGTGATGACCGTAATATAATCTTTCCTGAAGCTGAGATGAGGATTTACGGTAATTACTTCAAAGACATTCAAACGGGTGACAATGATTTTCAAGTTATCAAATACTACAATAATCAAATGGATCTGTATGTACACGATAACTTCTACAATGTACCCGATTCAGAACTTGCGTATGGATTCCTGAATGTGCAAAACACGGTCGAAACATATGTCTTTGAAGACAATAATCAGTATGTCCCTATAGATCCCATTCTTTATACTTTGCAGGATGGCATGTATACTCGCGATCCAGAACTTCACAGCGCTTACCAGGAGATGGGCCCTTTGTATCTGGCAGATCCAACACCTGAAATACAGCGAATTAAACTTAAGAAAAGAATGGTCCAACTTATTTATGGTAAGACCTTTGATTGGTCAGGGCTGGTTCTTGTGGATGAACAAGACTTGGATCCGCTACAGAATGAACGACCCAGAAGTAAGTATTGGAAACCAAAAAATCAAAGAAATAAATCGGATGGCAAAGGAGATGATGATGACGATGATGATGATGATAAGGACTCAAAAAAGAAAAACACCGAGCTTCGTCACGTAATTATTCATCTTGATTACCCCTGTTTTATCGATGAAATTTTCTTGTTTGATCAGAAAAAAGCAGGGAAGGTCACTTTCAGTTATTTATCAAATGATGAATGGATCACTGGATTTAAGGATCGATTGGCGAAAACCAATAAATGGAAACAACATCAGCTTCAGATCGAAACTCAAGCAATTCGATTTACTGTTGACAAATCATTTAAGGGCAGAATGAATGAGATCGCGATTTACGGCTACTCTATTGGCACAAAGAAGTCTGGAGAAAATAATCTTGATCGAATGCCTATTCAGTTACCTCAGCTGAGAAAAGCTGAATCATTTGTAAAAGTATATCCCAACCCAGCAACAGAATGGATCGACATACAAGCCTCATTTGAAGATATTTCAACTGATCTGCTTGACATCAATGGTCGCATTGTACATACCACTCAAAGCAAACACATCGCGGTGAGTGATTTTCCAAACGGCATGTATTTTGTCAGGACAATAAATCGACAAACTGGCAAAACCCAAACCAATCGCCTCATAATCAATCACTAGCCCAAAGAAGCCCGGCCAAAAATGACAGGGCTTCTTCACTCTTACACCCATAGGTGCAGGTCCATTCCTTTCTTATTAGGGTTTTGGATAACCTTGTAAAGGCTCAAGATTTTTTTCAATGACGTCTTGTGGCAAATCATAATTAGTAAGTTCTCCGGCGAAATACTTATCGTATCCAACCAGGTCCATCAAACCGTGCCCACTGAAATTAAAGAGAATAACTTTCTCTTTGCCTTCCTCTTTGGCTTTATTGGCTTCTTGAATCACTGCTGCTATGGCATGTGTGGTTTCAGGAGCTGGGATAATCCCTTCAGTTTTGGCAAACAATACGCCTGCTTCGTAGCATTCGAGTTGGTGAAGTGATCTAGGGCTCATTAATCCCTGGTCGACTGCTTTACTTACCAAGGGTGACATACCATGGTAACGAAGACCGCCCGCATGAATTGGAGGAGGCACAAAGGCATGCCCAAGTGAATGCATGGCAACCAGTGGGGTCATTTTTGCTGTATCTCCATGATCATACACATAGGGTGCTTGAGTCAGGGTAGGACATGAAGCTGGCTCAACAGGAATAATGTCTATCTCGGCACCATTAATCTTATCATAGGCGAATGGGAAGGCCAGTCCGGCAAAATTACTTCCTCCACCTGCACAACCAATCACCACATCCGGGAGTTTCTCACCAACTTTCTCGAGTTGTTTCTTCGCTTCCAATCCAATGATGGTTTGATGCATCATGACGTGATTCAGTACGCTTCCAAGAGAATATTTTGTTTCACCCTTCGGATCGGTAACCGCTGCTTCAATCGCCTCACTAATAGCAATACCCAAGCTACCGGGAGTGTCGGGATCCATTTCCAGGATGCTTTGTCCGGCCTTGGTTTCCATACTTGGGCTTGCCACACATTTACCACCCCAGGTTTGCATCATCAGTTTTCTAAAAGGCTTCTGGTCAAAACTGATCCTCACCATAAAGACCTTACATTCCAGACCGACCAATGAGCAGGCGAAAGACAATGCGCTACCCCATTGCCCAGCTCCCGTTTCGGTAGTCAGACGTTTAGTTCCAAACTGCTTGTTATACCAGGCTTGAGCAACTGCTGTATTTGGCTTATGGCTACCTGCCGGAGACAAGCTCTCATTTTTGTAATAGATTTTGGCCGGGGTACCAAGTGCCGTCTCCAGATCATAGGCGCGATGCAAAGGAGCAGGGCGCCAGCGTGTTAGCAAAGTCAATATCTCTTCAGGGATGTCAACCCAGCGTTCTTTACTGTATTCCTGTTCAACTAGATTCATTGGGAATACGGGCCCCCATGCCTCTTGTGGAACAGGACCATCTGGGCTCATAAAGGGCGGACAATCGACATCAGCTGCCAGGTTATACCATTGCCTGGGCATTTCTTTTTCTTCAAGGATAATTTTACGCATTTTGGTCATGTTATTGTGTTTTAAAGTTGATTACCAGAAAACAAAAAGAGCCCGTTGTAAACAACGCGCTCTTTTATTCTTTGATCCAAACACATTATCTACAACAGCACTGAGAGCCTAAGCCAGCACCACTTGGTTGAGATAATTCTATTTTGTTTGGTATACATTTTCTTTGTTATCGCAGGATAAAATTAGAGATTATTTCGACACATGCAAATCGAACATTGGGTAGACCAAAGAAAAACTGTATTTTTCTACTGACAAAGCAACGATCCATGACCAGAACCAGAAAACTGCCCTTTTCCATTGTTATATTGGCGGGTGTATTCGTCATTAGTTTTGGTACAGGAAGATCACAAACAGCCTATCAAACTGAATGGAGTGGCTATAAAGTAGGATCCAATGTTTTGGCACCACTGAGTCTGGATTTGCAAAAATCAACAGTCCAGAATCAAAGTATGGGCATGACCCTGCAAATACTGCCCATCAACTTTAATGTGCTGACCATGGATGTCTTTCTGTGGGAGCAGTCAAGGGGCTATCAATCCAGAACCTTTAACGGCTCGGTCTATTACCGTTTCCCATTTACCCCAAGTGGCGGATTCTATCGATTTTTCTCTCCTTACCTGAAATTCAACCATTTAAGCGCATTTCGTAGCGAAAGCACCGATTTATCATCTGACTACATTGATATTTATAGACTAGGTACAGGAGTTACCCTTGGCTATGGCAAGATGCATGATGGACGTTTCAGTGAGTTTTTTGCCGGACTTGGGTATTACTTCCTGATCAGAGAAACTCAAAAGTATATCTTGCCAACTCTTATCAAGCCAGCTCGCATCGATCTAAGGATCGGATTAAGCTATGGATTGATCCACAACAATTGATATATAATTCACCAGAAAAAACTAATATGAAATCACGACAAATTTTGCGAAGGATGCTCTTTGCAGTACTGCTTTTAGCCAGTACAACTCTGTGTTTATCGGGACAGGAGGATGATACGAAAAAGGAGAAGGAGAAGCCAAAGTCGAAATTCACAGCCTATGAAAAGCTTATACCTGACAGTGCTATAAGCCATCGAGGTGTGTTTATCACCCATGAGGTGGGTGACAAGCTTTATTATGAGATACCCCTTGACCAACTAGACAAAGAGTTTCTTTGGTTGGTTCAGTTTTCCAAAACACAAACCAGCTTTGGTTACGGGGGAACCGAAGTAATCAGGCGGGTAGTCAGGTGGGAGAGGTTGAAAGACCAGATATTACTGCGAAACGTAGAATACCTCATGCGGGCTGATGCAGGCACACAAGAAGCAATAGCAGTGAAGGCTTCATCGGTTGATAACATCATCAAAGCCTTTAAAATAGAAAGCTTTGGCAAAGATCATGCCCCGGTTATATTAGTAAGTGATTTTTTCATGGGTGACGTTGCTGAATTCAGTCCAAAGAAATCACTTAAAGCTCAATCGATTGATAAAACTCGAACTTTTATCACTTCAGTCAAAGCCTTTGACAAAAATATAGAAAGTCGGGTTTTGGCCACTTTTAAATTAAAACCCAGTAGCCCAACTGCAACTCCGGGTGCCCGATCTGTTCGTCATAGCGATCCAAGTCTTACCAGTGCCACCGTTGAACTGCATCATAGCATGATTCAGCTTCCTGAACGGCCCATGCTGCCAAGGATTCACGATAAAAGGGTAGGAATATTTGCTGGTAATCATCAGGATTACAGTTCAGACCGGCATCAAGTGGAGAACATTTCATATATACGTCGCTGGCGGTTGGAGAAGAAAGACCCAAGTATAGAGGTGTCTGAACCAGTTAAGCCGATCATCTATTATGTAGGCCGTGGGATTCCTAAGAAATGGCACCAATATGTACTGGAGGGTGTTGAAATGTGGCAGCCCGTTTTTGAAAAAGCCGGATTCAAGAACGCTATCCAGGCGAAAATGGCCCCGACTATTGAGGAGGATCCAGATTTTGATGCCGAGGATGTACGGTACTCCACCATTCGTTGGTTACCCTCAACCATAGCAAACGCCTACGGTCCTCACGTTCAAGATCCCAGAACCGGAGAAATTCTTGAGGCCGACATTCGCATCTATCACAATGTTTTAAGCCTGATTCGAGATTGGTATTTTGTTCAGGCCTCTCCTGTTGATCCGCGGGCCCAAAAGCTGCCTCTACCTGATGATTTAATTGGAGAATGTTTACGCTATGTGGTTGCACATGAGGTAGGACATACCCTGGGTATGCGTCATAACTTGAAATCCACCTATTACTATCCTGTCGAGAAATACAGAGATTACAAATTTACTTCTACGTACGGACTGGAAGCATCGATTATGGACTATGGACGCTTCAATTATATTGCCCAACCTGGCGATAAGGCTGCTACGATTCCTATTATTGCTCCCTATGACTATTTTGCCATCGAATGGGCCTATCGTGAGTTTAAAGGCAGCACACAGGCTGAAGATGATGTACCTAAGCTGAATAAGCTGGCGCAAAAACAGGTCAAAAATCCCATGCTCCGATTTGGAGGAGGCTACGAGATGGGTGTTCAGGGTGGAGCAGATCCCAGAGCTCGATCTGAAGATCTGGGTGATGACCCTATAAAGGCCACAACATATGGCTTGAAAAATATTGAATACATCACTGGCTATTTAGTAGAAGCATGCGGGGAGGAGGGAAAAGATTATACGCTACTAAAACACATGTATGATGCCCTGGTTTCACAGATGTATCGCGAATTGAACCATGTCGCTGCCTTGGTCGGGGGTATTGAAATGGATTATTGGATGTACGGACAGGCTGCGGATGTCTTCAAAGCCACCGAGTTGAAAAAACAAAAAGCCGCGGTTAAGTACATTCTACAACATGGCT
>CAYUGX010000168.1:0-10781 GCA_964444375.1 uncultured Porphyromonadaceae bacterium
ACCCTGGGATTCATGTCGACTCCTGCATGGTAACTGCGACCGGGAAAACCAAACTCATCAGGTGAATTGGAATACCCATGGTAGGTGATGTGGTTCAACCCTTCGCAAAAGGCTCTATCGACATATTGTTTGCGCACAAAAGGGCTATCTTTCCATCGCCACCAGGTGGTCCAGGCTTCTGCATCAACAAGGGGCTTACCATAAATGTGTGAAGCACTCGCAATTTCCTTAATTAGAAAGATATTGTTACGGTTTCTAATCCAAAATTCACCCCGGGGTACATCCACATTTCCGAGTGCCTTCAACGCATCTACCGGACAACTGTTCCATATGGGTGGGCCTGGTCCACCCGCTTCGCCCGCTAGCTTGAGTCCATACTCAGCACAGACTTCACTTCCTGTTGTGTAATGACTGAATATAAGCAGATCACTAACTGATTTCTTATAATCGTACTGAAATCGCTTACTCAAATCTTCGTCCACAATGGTCCATCCAGATAATACTGGAAGCCAGGCTATGGGATCATAGCCATGTTGATTCCTAAACCATTCCCTGAATTTTGTGGTCCACTGAATACCTTCATGCAGTTCCATGCTGTCAACATCAAGCGTTTTGAGTGGATGATCTGGATCACCACCCTTTTTCAATCCGATTTTGTCGAGAATGAACCGAAAATGGAAGCGGGTCGCATCGGGATCCAGGAAATCGATGAAAGGGCCTTTAGAATTCGGACTGGCTGCAATCAGTTGTTGACCGTTATTGGTGCACACATACCGCATCACCTGCCAGTTGCCTCCTGGTGGGTCCCATTCAAGCATACCGTCACTGAACTGGTCGGTCAGATCGATTACCTGCGATGATTTCACAATAACATTATTGTCATTGTTTGGCCATGCCAAGACGGCAACATCTTCATACCACAGCGGTATTCCACTTTCATCCACTGGGCACCTATGTGGAACTTTTGGAAAGGGAAGCTCCATTTTAATCTTGCCCGGTTCGCTGATGAGTGTATTCGAAAAGTACAGGTTCTTGCTTGCCAATTCGGGAGGAACCCAAGGTCCTCCAGCATTCCAGCCGCTGGAGGTGATCAATCCCATGTCGAGATTTAGGCGTTTTGCTTCTTTCAGTGCATGGCGAATGGCGGTCACTGATTCATCACTCATGAATGGGGGTCCGGCCGGAACCATTCCATCGGGATTTCTCATTGCCTCGGTATCCCAAATTTGCAAACCGCCGAGTCCCTTGGCTTTTGCTTCTTCCAGGTCAGTTGTTAAACTTGAAAGTGTCACATCTCCATTTAGCCAGTTCCAGTAAGCTTTTGGTCGAGCTTTATTGCCTGGGTTTATAAAACCAGAAGCCAGGCTTGTGATTTGCGGTTCAGGAGAACTGCATGCGGCCAACAATCCAATTAATAGGCATGCGGTAAGTTTTTTCATGGTTTGAAAGTTGGTTGATTTAGTAAGCTCCGTGCTTTTTGCACAGATCAATAAACTGCAGTACCCTTTCAGGTGCTACATCATTTTGAATGATGTGAGCAGGAGAGATCATGTAACCCCCGCCTTTTCCAAGGACAGAGATTTTCTCGATGATGTCTTTTTCGAGAGCTTCATCCGTTCCGTTGGGTAGTAAATCTTGCTGATCGATTGCTCCCCAGAAGGCAAATTTTTTACCAAATCCACTTTTCATGTCTTCGGGAAGGTGGCCCGGAACACCTGGTTGGACAGGGTTAAATACCTCAAAACCAATCTCGTGAATATCCTCAAGCAAGGTTGATACTGCGCCATCGCAATGCAGAATGGGTATAATATCAGGCTTTGCCTCTTTGAAACGTGCGATCATTTTGGAGTAAATTGGCTTGAGTTGAGTTCGAAAAGTCTCTGGGGCCATAATCAAACTTTGCTGAGTTCCGAAATCGTCACCAAACCAAATGGCATCAACCCCCTTTTCTATCAGGCGTAGACCCATTTGGGTTTGAAAATCTGCACAAGCTTCAAATAAAGGTATAACATACTCGGTTTCCATCATCATATCAATGAGGATCTTCTCCATTCCAACCAGCTGATGTGCCAATGAAAATACAGTGACTTCAATATCTCCAATCACCAAATACTCATTTTGATACTTCTGTACCAAATTGTCAGCATCATTGAAGCGACCAGGAGCATCTATGATCGGAAATACGTAGTTATCAATATCAGATTTTGTTTGGGCATGGGCCAATGGATAATCCACTACTTCAACGTATATGTCACCCTGTCTCATTTTCATTCCATATTCATTGAACCAGTGTCCCTGACTGTCGAGTTGAATTTCATAGTCGTCAGACACTGAAGCCCCAGTTACCACCACATCCGAGCCCATAGCCAAACGTAACTCATTGGCGCTTATCCGGTAGGTAACATCTTCGTACAAATTCTCAGTATAAGTGACTGGGATTCCCAGCTCATTTCCAAAATGATCATACAATTGTCTGCACAGTTCAAACTGGACCGGCACCCGGTCGGGTAAACCGGGCAATACCTTGAAGGCTTTTAGAACGCGTTCTCTTGAATTCATATTTGTTATACTTTGTTCAAGTTAATCTAGATGAAAAACTTCTTTTAATTCCACTACTACGGGCGAGTTGTCGGGATTAACCTCCATGATATCAGACATATAGTCCCACCATTTTTTAACAATTGTTGTATTTGGAAGATTTTCAGAGCTATTGTTAGGTGACAGTTTTTGAACTGCAAATAGAATACGGGTTTCTTCGTCGAGGAATATTGAGTAGTCTGAGATTCCAGCTTTAGTCAGTTCACCAACCAAGGCCGGCCAAATTTTGTCATGGCGAGTTTTGTATTCATGTTCAAAACCTGCTTTGACTTTCATTTTAAATGCCACTTTTTTCATTTTCAGTCAATTTTTGTGTTACAATTCGATTGGTAACCAAACCGTCATTTGACCTGGTCCCCTATTATTCCAGGCATAATAGGGTATAGCTGTTATTTCAAACTCTTCTTTGAGATTATTTGATTGAGCTCTTGCATGAATGGTTACCACACCTCCAAGATTTTTCTCGTTGAATTCAGCCCGGATCTCCTTATTTAAAACTTTCGCCTCAGCCTGATCTTCAAAAAATTTGGGATTATCAACCTCTTCAACACAATACACCAAAGGGCCTTTCATCAATACCACCTTGCCTTTTGCATCTTCGATCTTGGGATCTCCGGTAAGCAGCCTGATCTCCATGGGTAAATCCAATTCGACTTTGTCTCCCGCCTTCCATTTTCTAGAGATAACCGCGTATCCGTTGTTCATTTGCAGTTTACGGATTTGCTTTCCATTTACTTTTATCCATTGCTCTGCATCATTCACTGAGTCATCTTCAACATAGTGATAAAGCCCATCCGGAAGCAGGTTGCCTTTGGCCCATCCTGGGATTCTGACATACAGGGAGAAATCTGCTGATACTTCAGGTTCAACTTCTATTTTGATCTTGCCATCCCAGGGGAAATTAGTTCTTTGGATCAGCTTGACTATGTTATCTGGCAGGTTGATAGTAGCTTCACTTGCAATGAATTGGTTTATAAAAATCTCCTGTTCTCTTTTTCCATAAATAGTGGATCCTATTTCAGGCAGGAACCTGACCACATTGCTTGGACAACATGGAGGATTATACCAGGCTCGGCGTCTTCGCGTACCATCTGATTCCAGAGGATTGGTATAAAAGAAGCTGTTTCCACTCAAGGAAACTCCTGATATTCCAGAGTTATACATGGTCAACTCAACCAGATCTGCATATTTAGCATCAGCATGGAGAAGATTCATTCTCCTGTTCCAGAAAGTAAGTCCTATTCCTGAGCAGGTTTCACAATAGGCCTGATCGTTTGGAAGCAGGTATTCCGTTCCGAATCCCTCGTCATGAAACTGTCGTGTTCCAATCCCTCCCGTGATGTAAAGTTTCTTGCTGACAATATCATTCCAGATTGAATCCAGTGCTGGAATATATTTTGTCACCTTGTTTTCCATGGTGATATCCACCATAGAGGAGTACAGATAGGTTGCCCGTACAGCATGACCGACAGCATAAAACTGTTCGGATACAGGCAGATGATCCTGACGGTAGGAGGGATGACGCCATCGTCCAGGAGTTCCCGCTCTTGGATCATGTTTAGGAGGGATCAATGCATCGGCAATTCTTTCTGGGTTACCCCGTTCATCCACAAAGAAAATGGATAGGTCGAGGTACCTTTTCTCGTTGGTAACTTCATATAGCTTGTATAGGGCCAGCTCAATCTCCTGATGTCCAGGCACATCTATTCTTCTTCCAGGACCAAAAACTGAATCAATGTGATCAGCCAGTCGAATTGCAGCTTCCAGGAATTTTGTTTTGCCTGTTACCTCGAAATATGCGGCAGCAGCCTCAAACATATGGCCTGCGCAATATAACTCATGTTGTCTTTCAAGGTTAGTCCACCTTTTGGTAAGATCATGTGCTATCCAATAGGAGAAAAGATATCCATCCTCCTGCTGGGCATCAACTATCCTGTCGATTACGGAATCTAGGGTTTCCTCCAGCTCAGGATCAGGTGTATGATAAAGGGCATAGGCAGCGCCCTGGATGATTTTAAAAACATCCGAATCACTAGCCATATTACCTTTGTGCTCCTTGCCACTTTTTCCAGCTGCAATATCAAAGCACTCGATTGATTCAGAAGCCTGATCCAATGCATGTTTTATACTGGATACACGGTTAACTTCGATCTTGGGTCGCCAGAAATTGTCAGTTATTCTTACATCCTGGTAAGATACTTTCTCAACAAAATGAACATGAGAATCATCATGAGCGCCTGCCGTATGTTCTTCAGATCTGCCTGTCGGATTTGAACAAGAGGTAAAAATAGAACATAAGGCCATCAAAATAATCACTTCATTTCTCATAACATACGCGGGTTTAAATGTTTATACATAGTTTCCGAAAGTGGAATTGTCTATTGTCTCCTGGTTTTCAAGGTGTCTAATCTTTTTATTTACACCTATTTTGAATACACAAGGAGCACAAAGTCAATCACTTGAAGAAATGGGGTCCCGGTTAAGCTAAAAAGCACCCACTCTTAAAGATACGGCTCGATCAGGAGTAAACCAAGGGCAAATAAAGAAACAATTAAAAGGGCTTTGCCCGAACATAGAAGTTGCGGATTCGGTGCGCTGCTATTGCCTTAATTTAATTAAATCAATGGTTGGATCGGGAAAGTTAAGTGCATCCAGGGCATCGAAATGTTCTCTTGGTATATTGAATCCCCATTGGGTGAAAAAGTCATTTAAATTATATCCGCAAGCCCTTGATGCTACATGCATGAAATAGGCCATCTTGTCTACCTTATTTGGCGTATGTGCCTTGTCTTCCCTGGTCAGTTTGTGAACTTTGATATAGAATTCATCACCATAGGCCAGCCATAACTGTTGAAACATGGCCAACCGTCCCTTGCCTCCAAGCATTTCAGATGTATTGAAGTTCCTTTCGTCAAGGGGCGATTGGAAATATTCAACCAGATCATCCCATACCTGATTACCTTCAAGCCAAACCATATTTGATCCCAATCCTCGTTTCGCTGCAAGAGAATAAATATTAACAGTCACTTCGTCTACTTCGTTCCAATCCCAATTCACCATCTGACGCATATGCCCCATCTCGTGCCATATACCCCATGCCTTAGTGGCCATTTCAACTGGATCCATTAGTTTATTGATTGCTCGGTTATGAATCATGATCCGACGATAGTGAGCCGCCATGAAGATATCCTGGTCTGAGGTCTCAACGATCAGCTGTTTGTGGACATTGGGTTTGTGAGTATCAGATGAGCTGTCAATTCCACTGATGTAATCTTCAATATCAGAGATGCGGTCTAATGTAGTCAGCATATCATCCTGACTCAAATCCTTATATTTTTTAGCAGTCTCCTCTCTTACAACCACTATGGTTCTCTCACTAACCATAATTACGTCTCGGTAAGTCAGGGAATCCAACATCTGCAACCACTCCTCATTAGTGGTTTCTCCCAGGTAGTAAACAGGAACAGGATTTCCTCCAGTGAAAGTAAGTTCAGTTTTGCCTGTGGGTTCACCTTTTGTTATGTATCTGAGATAAAGCAGACCTCCTTTAGGATCACTTATCTCATTTATCCCTTCTCCTAGACTATACTCTTTTGGTCTATCCTGCCATTTAATCCGCGAATAAGTTCCAACCAATAATTTAGGGCGTGAATTGCCCTGAATTGTCTTAAGCTCAATTTCTATGGTTTGTCCTGATGGGAGATATAAACCAACTGGTTCAAAGTCAGAGGCCCATAACCACTGTTCTAATCGATCAGCTTCTTTTTCTGCACTGGCTTTTTCACTAATGAGATGTACCCGAGAGAAGCTATTATCTGTCTGATCAGGGATATTCTCCTTCGTACAAGCCAGGGATGTGGTCAGTATCAGGAATACTAAGACCTTGAAGATTGGTTGATGTGCAGAATTCATTGCTGGTAAAGAAATGTTTCAAGTTTATAGTTAGTGAATCAATGAGAAGTGGACACTTCTTAGCCCTTCTCTAAGTAGGTAATCAGTTTAATCATGCTTTCCTGATTTTCGTATTCTACATTCTGACTTTTTTTATAGTCTTTGAACAGATCTATCTTTTTCTTGTAGAATTTTCTCAAATCTCTCAGGTTGCAAAATTGTATATACTCGTTGTTTCTTTTCAGCCAATAGCAAACAGAGGGATCTATTTCAAAAGTATCGGGAAGCTTAAGGTTGTATAATCTACCGTCAGCGTTATAGGATGTCACATTTTTGACGGATGTTGTTTTTGATCGCTGACCGTAGCCAATAGACTTCCCCACTTCCTTTAAAGCACAGGTATATTCTACAAATATTTCAAAACTGGACCAGGAGACTAATTCAAGAAATCGACCTTTAAGTGGAATGAATCTTCGGGTATTAATAAATACGGTATCTATGCGGTGTATTTCAGACCGGTCTATGGCCAGTTTTTCGCCATTATTTTCGAAAATCAATTCTTCAGTTAGGGCATTGTAATTCACCATGGCCTCGTAACTGCTCTCATCATTCATTAATATAGTACCCAATGTAAACTCGGGGAGGATATAATGGGTTAACTTCTCTTGTTCTTTTTGAGCGCTTGAAGACAAGGAGATTAGGCTTGATAGTAAAAGGCAAAATAAATGTTTCATATTTTCATTCTTTGTTATCCACTAGTTGTCCATTTGAATCATTATCGTATTTATCGAGCTCATCGACTAGTTCATAATAGTCTCCAGACTGATTTAGCCAAATATGCCCCACAGTTTTCAGGCCAGTCGGTTGATCAAGGGTGCCAGCGGATATGTATATGTTGTCTTCTCCTTTGGCGTCCCAGAAAAGGCTGCTACCACACTCCTGACAGAATCCCCGATAGACCTCTGGTGTCTCATCTTTTATGGATCGATACCATTTGAGGCCATGGTGATCCACAAGTCTAAAGTTGTCTCGTTTTGACGAAGCATATGCTGAGTAATGGCCGTGAATGCGTCTACACTTGCTACAATGACAATTTATTACATTATACAAGGCCCCTTGGATTTCATATCTCACCGCACCGCATAGGCAGCCACCTGCAGCCCGGTAAGGCCTTTTTGGTTCTTGATATGTTGGTTTTTCTCTTTCCATCTGAGGTGTTGTTTTCATTTTGGATCTCGATGGACCTCTTGGTCAGATTAATTCAATAAAATCATTCTACTGGAATTTTTATAAAAGTTAGCAGAATGAACAGCTTTTACCTCCAGAGAATAATAATAGATTCCGGGGTCATATTTTTCGAGTTGGATTTTTCTTGAATACCTTCCTGCACCTTGTTCTTGAATTGAATAATCTTTTATTCTCTTACCGAAAGAATCATAGATTATTAGGCTAACAAGACTTGTTTCGGGTATGGAATAATTGATATTTGTTTCTGACCTGAAGGGATTCGGGTAGTTCTGATACAAAATGAAATCACTATTTGTCATAGGTAGATCATGAGTCGTAGTGGTAGTCGCTCTTTTGAGGGAAATATTGTCAAGGTATATTGTCTCAGTATTGAATCCTGCATTGATAGAAATACGAGCATTAAGGTCAGCTAGTTCCTTCATCTTAAAAGCGTATGAATAGTGAGTCATGCTTTCATTTATAGCTATGAAACCTATCCGGCTGTAATCTGTATAGGGTTCATGATTTGCTTCAATAACTATTTCAAGGATACGGGTTGCTTCTGATGAGGCATCAAACTCCAGCAGATAATTTTGTCCTGTAAAAATTGGCAGGTTCTTTTGCATTAAGCGAACATCTTTAGAAGTGTTCCCTGCATGCTGAAGAACTATGCTACACACTCCATCAACCACATGGATCTCGGCTGAAGCTGGCTCATCTACTTTCCATTCCCAGTCATTCAGATACTCAGTAAATTCTCCATTTAGGATTAGATTGGAATTGGGTTGAGTTATGTTCAGATGTATATTCTCCTCATTGGAGAAGTCACTTTCGAAACCATCTAAATCAATGGCAGTAATTCTAAAGTAATGCTGTGTTCCGTTGCTGAGTCCCACTAGTTGCTTCATGGGATTATGGGAAGTGTCAATCAAGGTGGTTGGACTGGGGTTTGGGCCGCCATATATCTTGTAGTAGTCAACCCGATCATCACCAAATTTATTGAAAATCAAAGTCAGGTTATCAGGATGTGGGTCTAGCAAAAGGTATGGGCTTGCACATTTACCGTCCCATGGATGTCTGAATGAACGATAGCAATTAGCACCATTCTCAAACCAAATCTCAAGTTCTTTTTCTCCCTGGGGATTCACCTCAATAGCGATTTGTGGATTATTACTTACCGCCCAGTTGATATGTGTATTATTGTTGGGTAATCGCTGGACGTTACCCATAAATCGGGCGATTCGGGTATTCAACTCATTTCGGTATTCCCAAACCAATGTGGCTGTCCAATGAACAGTATCAAGCATATATTCTACTGCTCGGGTGATCGGAGGAGTGTGTGAGTTCCCATTGTCCAGAAGGGTATATCGATTTTGGCCAATCACTTGAATAGCGTGTTGATTCCGGAATCCATTCAATGGATCATTCACAAAATTAAAATCGTTATTTGTAGACCTAGGGTTACCACTCATACGCCAAATGAATTGTCCAGACTGACGGTGTATTTTTGATATTTCACTGAGATGACGGCTTGAAAGTAAAATATGGCCTTCAGTGTCAACACATAAGGCATTCATGTGCGGAAACCGAATTCGGGAACCAGTTAAATCTTCCAGTTCCAGATCAGCTATGTCGAAATGATCCCAGGCTCGCCAAATAAATATCAATTGGTCTTCTGCGGTGAATTCCTGGATGCAGGTTTCTACAACAATAGCATCTGCTTGGCCATCTTCAACATACTGACTCATATCCACCTGGGTTTCTCTTTTCCCTAACAGTAGGTATCCACTGTCGGGAAGCATGTAAAATTCGTGCATGTCAGACATATAGCCGTTTGTAGCCTGGAACGATTTGATATATTCGAAGTTCTGAGTGAAAGCAGTATGATGCCAATCAGTCTCAACCAAATTATCTCGCCATTGCATGGTTATCCATCCATTTGCTTGCACCCTGAAATCATCACTACTGTTTTCAGTTCTTCTGTACCAAACTGGTTCTCCCAGTGTATTGAAGATTATATTGTAATATGGTTTAATCGAGGTGTTTACAAATATGAAGTCGTTAGAGGAGTCACGGTTTAGATTGACATAAACTGATGGGAAATCACTTGGAACTGCCACCCCATTGGACATCATCTTTGCTACTATGGAGCTTGAATCGTCTTGTTTACATTGAGGGCTGAATTGATCCGATTCATTTTTCTTTTGAAGAACTTGTTCAGCAAGAATGCTAAACTCATAGCTAAGTGAAGGCAGGTTACCTATGTCATCATCAATCAATTGGGGATTAATTGTGACATGGACTTTTTCGCCCGCTTGAAAATATCTCGATGGTATAAAGATCAGGGTTTGCTCATCAGAAGCAATTATTGTTTGACCATTCAACCTACCACTTTGGTTGCCATGCACTTGAATACAATCATTCACATTCAGAATCTCTTTAGGGGTGATATTGCTAAACCTTAATATAACAGTCGAAGTTGGATGTATATAATTAGCTCCGGGACTTGGGAAGGTATATTGGTATCCTTGAGGCAGGCTACCCTGGGCAAACGCCTGCCAAGCCCAGAGTGAACAACATGCGATCATACCAAAACAAATCATTCTCTTCATAGAGAGCCTGCTACTTTTTTATTACTTTGTCAGGAGCATTTTTCGTACTGCTTTATGTTGGCTTCCTACTTGTAATTCGTAGAAATAACTTCCTGGTAGTAATTTGTCTCCTTGAATGCTTACCGAATGTGTTCCAGCATTCTGAAATTTTCTGACTACAGTTTGAACTTCTCGCCCAGATCTATCTACTATTTTCAGTAGAACAAAATCTGCGGTACTAATAGTATATGTGATTATTGTAGTTGAATTGAACGGGTTAGGAAAGTTTTGTTTTAATGAAATTCCTGGAGTTGATTGATCATAAGCTAGTTTTGATGAGGTGGTGCCGTTTAGATTAAAACTCCAGGTTTCTGACCACGGGCTAATCTGCCCATCAAGAATAGCATTAACCCGCCAGAAATATGGTGTATTTTCTGATAGGCTTGAGGCAGAATAATCAGACAAGCTCGTTGT
>CAYUGX010000169.1:0-10680 GCA_964444375.1 uncultured Porphyromonadaceae bacterium
ACCCTTTATTTCAAGCCTTTTCATTAATTCTCTTGAAAAATGCATGCCTGCTGTTGGTGCGGCAACAGCCCCTTCGTGTTTGGCGTAAATGGTCTGATAGCGCTCTTGATCTTCTGGGACAACCTCTCTTTCGATAAACTTAGGTAGCGGTGTTTCGCCCAGTTGATATAAGGTCTTCTTGAACTCCTCGTATGGGCCATCATACAAGAAGCGTAATGTTCTTCCCCTTGAGGTGGTATTGTCAATGACTTCGGCCACCAACATATCGTCTTCACCAAAATACAATTTATTGCCAATCCTGATTTTACGAGCTGGATCAACCAATACATCCCACAAACGCTGTTCACGATTGAGTTCTCTCAATAAGAATACTTCAATTTCTGCACCTGTTTTCTCCTTATTGCCGCGCAAACGGGCCGGAAAAACTTTAGTATTGTTGAACACCATCACATCCTGGTCATCGAAAAAATTGATCACATCTTTGAACTTATGATGCTCAATCTTTCCACTGTCTCTCCACAACACCAATAACCTGGATTCATCTCTGCTTGCAGCTGGGTGCATGGCGATTAAATCCTGAGGTAAATCGAACTTAAATCTTGATAATTTCATATGTTATTTTATACTTCTTTCCCAATTAGTAAAGTCGCTTATACGTAACAAATATGCATTTGTTACATTTCAAGTAGATTTTTTTCAAAGTTTTTGATCGATTGGGCATCTTCGAGCTTAAAAGGGCCAATACGTGTGCGTATCAGGCCGGTCAGGTGAGCTCCTGTCTTTAGGTGCTGGCCCCAGTCATGGGCCAACGAACGGACATAGGTACCTTTACTGCATGAAATTCGTGCGGTGATATCCGGTAGTTGATGGGTGATTAGTTCGATTTCGTTAACCACTACGGCCTGGGCGGGTAGCTCAGCTTTTATGCCCCGGCGGGCATGTTCATAGGCTCTTTTCCCCTCAATCCTCTTTGCTGAAAATTGGGGTGGAATCTGCATTTGGGGGCCGGTGAAGGCTGTAAAGCAGCTCAACAGGTTTTCCTCAGTAATGTGCTCAAATGGATAGGTTTTGTCGACCTCGGTTTCGAGGTCGTAGGAGGGTGTTGTCGCTCCGAATCTGACCTTTGCCAGATATTCTTTATCCAAATCCTGAAACTCGACCAGTTTTTTGGTGGCTCGACCGGTGCAGATGATCATTAGTCCTGACGCCAGCGGATCCAGGGTACCAGCATGACCGACCTTTATCTTCTTTATTCCAAGATGGTATTTCAGTGAAGCCCTTACTTTTCTAACCAGGTCGAAAGATGACCATTCTAGTGGTTTATCAAGCAGTAAGAGCTGACCTCCTAACCACTGTTCGTGTCTAGGATCAATGGGTGTATTAGTCATAGGCTTAGCCAATAAAACCTGAAATCACCGCCAATATGCCCACTACAAGGCAGTACAGTGCGAACCAGATCAATTTGCCCTTTTTCACAAGATTCACCATCCATGAACAGGCAATCCATCCAGAGATGAAAGCAGATAAAAATCCAATTAGGAGCGGTATTGTACCTACAGTGGTTGTTGAGGTTCCGGCATCAAGCTCCATCATCTTGAGGAGATTGGCTCCAATAATTGGAACCAGCACCATGAGAAATGAAAACTGAGCCACAGCTGATTTCTTTTTGCCAAGCAACAAACCGGTTGCTATGGTTGCACCCGATCTAGAAATTCCGGGTAGGGTGGCAAAAGCCTGTGCAATACCCATGATGAAAGCCGATTTATAACCTATTTCTTTCTCCTGATTCCGTTTCTGCAACCAATGTGCCAATGATAGAAGAAGGGCTGTACACATCAGCATGATACCGACAAATTGAATTCGGCCACCAAAGAAACCTTCAATGTAATCTTCAAGAAATACGCCGACTACAAGCACGGGTATCATCGATACAATTATTTTGACCAGGTATTGTGTCTCCTCATTCCACTTGAATCTGAAACTTCCTTTTAAAATATCCCACACTTCTTTGAAAAAGACAACCAGGGTTGACAACACCGTGGCTCCATGCACAACAACAGTAAAGGTAATGTCTTCAGGAGCTTCAATATTTAATAGTGCCTTTCCTAATTCAAGATGTCCCGAACTGGACACGGGCAGGAACTCAGTGAGTCCCTGAACAATTCCGAGAATGAGTGCCTGTAACCAATCCATTATTCAGCCTCAGGCTTGTTTTTTGGCTTCTTCATGATGGCCACGCCTTCAATGACGAAACCAATCAACACCACAATAGGGGCCAATGTAATTCTGCGCCATGAGAAAATATCTTCATTGAACACATTGGGATCGTCGCTTTTGCCTCCTGACATAAGAATGAAACCAATGATTATGACCACGAGGCCAATGATTAGTAATCGATAGTTTTGTGGTCCAAAAGCAAATCCCATCTGCTTTTTATCGTCTTTTTTACCGCTTGCTTTTTTATTCATGGTGTCTCGCTATTAAACATACAACAAATCCTGGTCGAGTCTCAAATACTTATTCACAGCAAATAAGGTAGAAATCCAGGCTAACATTACGCCGAGCGCAAAAATAAGTAATATTAGTATGCCAATTGTTTCATTGGTTGTAAAAACGATCACATCCGGCATTTCACGTTGGGCCAAAAGTACAACGCCAAGCAACATGATGCTGGCAATGAAAGCTCCCAGTAGTCCGTTGGTCACTCCCTTGACCATGAAAGGGCGGCGGATATAAGTCCTGGTGGCACCCACCAGTTGCATCGTTTTAATAATAAACCGGCGACTATATACCAGCAGTCGGATAGTATTATTGAACAGGGCGATCGAGATTAAAAAGAGAAAAGCACTGAAAAACAAGATAATTAAACTGATTTTTCTAATATTCTCATTGACGAGGTGAACTAGTGATTCCTGATAAAATACTTCACTCACCTGAGGATAAGTGAGGAATAACTGTTCAATCATGGCGATGCTGTCGGGGTTAGCGTAACTGGCCCTTAGCTTGATGTCAATAGATGGTTTCAGCGGATTCTCTCCCAAGAAATCAAGAAAGTTTTCGCCAAGCGTTTCTTGCAAATCATTAGCCGCTTCTTCGGGCGTAATGTAATTGGTCTCTTTGACAAAACTGGTGGCATCAAATGAACGCTGGATTTGAATGATATCAGCCTCCCGGGTATCCTCTTCTAGAATGACTGAAAAGCCTATGTTTTCTTTAACATAATCACTCAGATTCTTGGCATTCAACAGCAGTAGGCCCATTAAACTTACCAGAAATAGTACTAAAGAAATACTGATGACCGTTGTGAGGTACGAAGACCGCAACTTCCGCATCGAAGTTTGATTGTCTGGTTTTTTGGCCATAAAGGTGAAATAATTTGACTAAGATAATAAGAAATGGCCGGGGGCATAAAACCCTGCAGGAAAATGTTACTTTTGATTTAAAACCTCGCTTGTGGGCGTTATTGAAAAACAGGGAATACAAGGAACCATAGTCACTTATGTGGGTGTGGTCATAGGCTTTATCACAGCTGGTCTCCTAATTCCAATATTGCTCACCCCCGAGCAGATCGGGGTGCTGGATGTGTTGAATGCCTGGTCGCTGATCTTTGCCACATTGGCCACGCTTGGAATCAACAATGTCACGTATCGGCTATTCCCATGGTTTCGAAATCCAAAGAACCACCACAACGGCTATTTGGGTATCCTATTCCTTGTTTTGGGCCTCGGTCTCCTTCTCTCGACAGGTGTCTATCTTATCCTGCGGCCGTATATCCTGACCAAGGCGATTGAAACTGGTACCCTGCTACCCAAGTATGTCGACTTCATCATCCCCTTGACTGTTTTCACTGCACTTTTTCTGGTCATTGATGTCTATTACGCAGCCCTCTACCGTTCGGTTAAGGGAATCTTTCATAAAGATCTATTGATGCGGATCTATATACTGATTGGCTTACTGGCCTATGTGTTTATCACCCTTGAATTTTCTGTTTTTGTAATCATTTATGTAGCGGCTCTTTCGCTCCCTGGTATATTGATCGCATTCAATTTGTTGATTGATAAAGAATTTGTCATACATATCAACAGACGAAATCTAAGTAAAGGCCTGGTTAATAACATGCTAAGTGTTGCCTTTTATGGTATTCTGGTGTCATTCAGCAATATACTCATCCAGAAAATTGATATCCTGATGATTTGGCATTTCATGGATACCATTCAGGTGGGGCTCTACAGCCGAGTATTCTTTTACGGCACACTGGTGGCCATTCCACTGCGGGTTTTAGCCAAAATTTCAGCCATCGTTCTGGCGCAATCTTGGAAAGAGAACAAGTTGAGTCAAATTGCCCAGGTTTACCGCAAAAGTACATTGGATCAGCTGCTGATTGGGGCCCTTGTATTTATTGGACTTTGTGCAAATATTGACAATATTCCACGTATGATTGGAGAAGAATTTGCAGCCGGAAAAATGGTTGTCGTCTATATTGGTTTATCAAACCTGTTCCTCATGACAGCTGGAGTAAGTGGTGCTGTCATTTCAACCAGTAAGAGTTACAAGGTTCTGACCGGGCATGTGGTTGTTTTTGGATTACTGGTACTGCTCACCAATTGGATCTTTATTCCCTGGCTGGGCATTGTGGGTGCAGCTATTGCCAGTGCCATTTCGGCCTTTGTGTATGGAGCAATGCGTTTTGTGTTTCTATGGTATAAATACAAGCTGCAACCCTATGGGCTGAAACATTTGATTATTCTGGCACTGGCAGCTTTGTGCTTCGGATTGAGTCTGGGGATCCCAGATCTATATGATCCCGATCGTCGGCTGACCAGTATGATTCTGGATATTCTGGTTCGTTCTGGTGCTATTGCTATAGTCTATCTTACAGCAAGCTACATTCTCAGGCTCTCACCTGATTTGAATCGATGGATTAATAGTATATTTGCGAGAAGCTCATAAAATACCCACTTGAAAGAAACGATCATTTTATTAGGAGGTGGCGGTCATTGCAAATCATGCATCGACGTCATTGAGGCCGAAGACCGATATCGCATACTTGGCATTCTCGATAAGGCCCAGAAGAAGGGTGAGATCATGGCTGGTTATCCGGTTATCGGAACCGATGATGACCTGCCAGACTTAATTAAAACCTGCGATCATTTCCACATCACGGTTGGTCACATCCAAAACCCCACCGTTCGCATAAAACTGTTTAACCTGCTCATGTCATTGGGAGCCAGCTTACCCGTCATTATTTCGCCATATGCCGTAGTTTCGAAAAATAGCCATATCGGTGATGGAAGCATTATCATGCACCAGGCTGTGGTTAACACTGAGGCACAAATCGGCCCCAATTGCATTCTAAATACAGGGGCACTCATTGAGCATGAAAGTAAGGTTGGAGCACATACTCACATTTCGACCTATGCCATTCTAAACGGACAATGCAAAGTTGGAGATGCGTGCTTTATTGGCAGTCGAACTGTACTGGCAAACAACACAGAGGTGGTATCCGAAACCTTAGTTTCTGCTGGATCCGTAGTACTGAAATCACTCGATAGGTCGGGTGTTTATATTGGCAATCCATTGCGCAAAATCCGATGAAGAATTCTGTTTTTATCATTGCTGAAGCAGGTGTAAATCACAACGGTAGCATGAATTTGGCATTCGACCTGATCCGTGCTGCGGCCCGAGCTGGCGTAGATGCCGTTAAATTTCAAACCTTCACCGCCAGTAAACTGCTCACCCCTAACACCCCAAAAGCAGCTTACCAAACAAAAACCACCGGTGGAAACACGCAGTTTGACATGATCCAAAAACTGGAGTTGGATCGGGAAAATCATCTTGAACTGCAAAAGTTCGCCCATGAGCAGCGACTTGAATTCATGTCTACTCCTTTCGATCACGATTCTATTGATCTGCTTGATGACATCGGTATCTTACGCTTCAAAATTGGCTCAGGTGACCTGACTAACATTCCCTATCTACGTCACATGGCCGGTAAAGGAAAGCCCATGATACTGAGCACCGGTATGGCCACCCTCGAAGAAATTGATCAGGCAGTGAATGCCATTGAAGAGGCAGGCTTGCCGAAAGAAAAGTTGACCCTGTTGCATGCCAATACTGAATACCCCACTCCATTTGAGGATGTAAATCTGCGAGCAATGACACAAATTCAATCGCATTTTGGCATTCCTACCGGATATTCAGACCACACCAAAGGAATTGAAGTACCTATCGCAGCTGTTGCCCTGGGTGCAAGAATGATTGAAAAACATTTCACCCTAGATCGCAATTTGGAAGGACCCGATCATAAAGCCAGCCTTGAACCAAATGAACTGGCCGCCATGGTTGAAGCCATTCGACATGTTGAATCGGCCCTGGGATCAGGCACAAAAAAGCCTTCGCCAAGTGAAGTGAAAAATATACCCGCTGCTCGTAAAAGTTTAGTCGCTCTTACCTCAATTAAAAAGGGAGATATTTTCACCGCCCAAAACCTGGGCGTTAAACGACCCGGAACGGGTAAAAGTCCTCTATTATGGGATCAAATAATCGGAAGCACAGCGACACGTGATTATCAAAAAGATGAGTTGATCTGATGAGAAAAATATGTGTCATAACCACTACAAGAGCTGAGTATGGTCTGTTATACTGGCTGATGAAAGGATTACAAGACGATCCCGATATCCAGCTACAATTGGTGGTTACCGGAACGCACCTGTCTGCTGAATTTGGCTCGACCATTGACCAGATTAGGGAAGATGGGTTTCACATAGATCGGAGTTTTAATCTTGAAATGTTCGATGACAGCCCAACTGGGATCGCCCACAGCCTGTCAATTGCTGTGACCGGCTTTTCAACTGCCTATTCAACCCTCAAACCTGATATACTAGTTCTTCTCGGAGACCGTTTTGAACTGCTAGGTGCAGCTTCAGCTGCCTTAATTGCTAATCTTCCTATTGCACATATCCATGGTGGAGAACTCACCCTGGGTGCTATTGACGATGCGGTACGTCACGCCATAACCAAGATGTCAACCTGGCACTTTACCGCAACAGAAGCCTATCGAAACCGGGTGATCCAATTGGGTGAAAGTCCCAACCGGGTTTTTACCGTCGGAGGAATGGGAATAGACAATATCAGGCAGCTTAAACTATTGACAAAAAAGGAATTGCAAGAGAACTTAAATATCCAGTTTAACAAACGAAATTTGCTGCTTACCTACCATCCAGAGACTATCATCGACCCAACTGCCGGGATAGCACACCTGCAAGTCGTCCTCGATGCGCTAAAAGAGCAGAATGATACGCTGCTGATCTTCACCAAACCAAATGCAGATACTGGTAATCAGGCTTTAAGTGATATGCTTGAAGCATTTGTAAATCAATACCCTAAACAAGCAGTTATTTTTCCATCCCTGGGTCAATTGCGGTATTTATCCCTGATGAAGATTGTGGATGCGGTTATCGGTAATTCATCGAGTGGCATCATTGAAGCTCCCAGCCTGAAAACAGCAACAATCAATATTGGTAATCGCCAAGAAGGACGAATTGCTGCTGACTCTGTAATGCATGTCAAGCCTGAAAAACAAGCTCTTAAAAAAGCACTGAACAAACTTTATACAACCGCTTTTCAAAACAAAATTAGAACGGTTGAGAATCCATACGGAACCGGAGGAGCTTCCAAAAAAATCGTAAAAAAACTTAAAACAGTAAAATACGAGCGGTCAACTCCCAAAGAATTCCACGATCTCCCAACCCCCGCTTCCGCTGGGGGCAGGCTCTAAAACCCAAAACCCAGAACCCTAAACCCTGAACCCAAATAAAAATGTACAAGGTCGAAGAAATAAAAATACCACCAAGCACCTCCATACGGAAGGCTCTTGAAATCATTGATTTGGGTGCTATGAAGCTGGCTTTAATCACTGATGAAACGGATAGACTGATTGGTACCCTCAGCGATGGAGATATTCGCCGCGGTTTACTCAAAGGGCTTGGTATGGACGATCCCATTGCAGATATCTACAATCGCCAGCCTGTGACCTGCAAGATCAACGATAGCAAGGAGCAAGTCATTCAAACCGCAGTCAGTCGAAGAATATATCAGATTCCCCTGCTGAATGAATTGGGTCAGGTGGTGAAACTGGCCGAAATTGACCACCTTCTTCGAAAAGAGAAATTGCCCAATACAGTGGTCATTATGGCCGGGGGCAAGGGCAAACGCCTCATGCCATTGACCGAAAAAACACCAAAACCGATGTTACCGGTCGGGGGTCGTCCCATTCTTGAAAGTCTGATTACCAGACTTCAGCAACAAGGTTTCTCGAATATTTTAATTTCAATCAACTACCTCGGTGATTTGATCAAATCTCATTTTGGTGATGGTCATGCTTTTGGGGTGAACATCGATTACATTGAAGAAAACCAGAAAATGGGGACAGCCGGGGCACTGAGTCTCATCGATAAACAACTGGCCGATCCGGTTTTGATCATGAACGGCGATATATTAACCAATGTCAATTTTGAAAACCTGCTCGATTTCCATCGACAAAGTCAGGCCTCTGCAACCATGTGTATTCGCGAGTATGGGCTGGAGGTACCCTATGGTGTGGTCAGACTCAATCAGAATAACATCATAGCTATTGAAGAAAAACCGGTTCAACAGTTCTATGTAAACGCAGGCATATATGTCCTGGATCCCACTGTCATCTCAGATCTTGACCAGGGAACAGCTATTGACATGACCCAAATATTTGAAGATCTGGTCACCAAGCAGGCACATACCGTATCATTCCCTATTCGGGAATTTTGGATGGATATTGGAAAACTGGAAGACTATAATCGAGCCAATAACGAGTACTACCGCATATTCAATGAGTAAGCAAAACCAATATATTGCTGTTATCCCGGCCCGGGGTGGTTCAAAACGGTTGCCTGGCAAAAATTTGCTTCAGATTGCCGACAAGCCATTGATCGCCTGGACAATCGAAGCTGCATTGGACTCAGGAAGCTTTGGTCAGGTATTGGTCAATACAGACTCTGCTGAGATTGCCGAAATTGCCCGCACTCATGGGGCAAGCGTTCCCTTCTTGAGGCCATCTGAATTGGCGGGTGACCAGACCACAACCGTCGCCGTACTGCTGCATATGTTAGCCAAATTAGAGCATGTTGCATTTGCTCCCCCTACTCACCTGGTTCTGCTACAGCCCACTTCTCCATTGAGAACACCCGAAGATATTCGAGCAGCGATAAAACTTCTTGAAGACAAACAGGCCGACGCAGTGGTCTCAATCTGCAAAACCGAACATTCTCCACTGTGGAGTAATACCCTCGCCTCAGATCAAAACCTGCATAATTTCATTCCGGAAGACATCCAGAAGACACCGTCGCAGCACCTGCCGCAATACTATCGTTTAAACGGTGCCATTTATGTGTGCGACATCGATCGGCTTTGTGAAGAAAAAACACTTTTTCTTCCCAGCAACTGCTATGGGTACATCATGAGTCGGAAAAATTCTATCGATATTGATGATCAGGTCGACTTTGATCTCGCTGATATCTATCTGCGTCGTTCAAAGGCGTCGATATAGGATACCTGACTCGCATTCACAACCTCAATTCCCAGCGATTTGGCGAAATCCTGAATGAGGTGGTATGAAGCAAAGGTTCTAGCCAGATCATGAAGATAATCATGAAGATGCGAGCGGCTGAGGGTCTCCGGATGCTCGCGCCTTGTGGGTACCCCCCGTTTGTCTTTGTCGTAAAAATGCTTCTCAATACTGAGCAATTCATTGTTCGTCCCAATCCTGATGTTCTCCAGCCATGAATGATCAGCACCATATATTTCAATCTTTGCATAGCGCATCACCAAAGCCAGCATCAGGCAACCCACCAATACATTTTGTGGTTTTGGCATACCCAAGTTCCTCCGGTAGGCCCAATGTCTAAACCACCGGTATCCCTCAATATTGGTTCGATTGAAGAAAACAAATGAAAAGGGTTTACCCGATTCAGCCAGGCTTTTGTGCAAGCGACTGCCTTTGCCCTCTTTTGGCAAATAAAGTGTCAGAGGCCAGCTAGTCTTTTGTATGAATGCCTCGATCAGCTGATTGCGAATTTCCTGAACGCGTAGAATGGTTTGGTCCAGAAAAAAACCAATGTCCAATAAAGTATAATGCCCAGGTTGAAATTGCTCATATTCTTTGGAGAGCACAAACTGGTTTACCGCCATAAGCGCTTGACTGTCTAATTCCTCAGCCAACAGTAGTAAACTTTGGGTGAGCGAGGGTCCATTGGCCAGAATGACAAGCTGTGAATTGTCGCCTTGTTGCTTGGGCACCTGATTGCGATACCTGAAGCGCAACACGATGCGCAGCAAACTGATCAGAGTATGGTAGCCCGCTTCAAAAAAGCGCTGAACTTTGAGCAGGGTGTAAAACATCTTTGTGATTTTCTACGAAAATAGCTATTTGCTTTTGCATTATCATCAGAGGCCATAACTTTACAACAAACCAAATGAAACACAAAATTGGAGAAGAAAGAACCCATAGTGAGTGTTATTACTGTAGTTTACAATGCTGTTGACCTCATTGAAAAGACCATTGTTAATGTGTTGAGTCAAAGTTATTCTGCCCTCGAATATGTCATTATAGATGGTTTCATTCTGCTCTTCAAGCTCATCGAGCTTATT
>CAYUGX010000170.1:0-10638 GCA_964444375.1 uncultured Porphyromonadaceae bacterium
ATGGCGCAACTCACCTCGTGCCTTGATTCCATGAGACCAGTGGACGATTAGCGGGGTGCAACTGCCCCCTTCATGCACCCAGGTTTTATGCTTTCTGAATGGCGTATTACTCAATGTCGACCAACCCGGCCCAAGGCAGAGATAAGTATCTGCTGATCCAGGCCCAGCATTGGGGTTGTGTCCATCGTCCCTGACCATAATTTCTGCACTTGCCCCATTATCCGAAAGAAAAACGATCAGCGTATTGTCGAGGGCTTTCATTACATCAAGTTGGGTTATTACCCGCCCTATTTCTTTGTCCATGCGCTCTATCATGGCAGCATGAATGGTCATTTTGTTCATTTGAAACTCTTTCTGTTCAGTCGTAAGACTATCCCATGAAACAGGCCTGTTGACTTCGCCATCACCCAGTATTACCAGTGCATCCGGGAAATGATAGGGCGGTCCAAGATCAGGTTCAACCTGTGACAATTTTCCGGTAATCATGCCTATCTCCTTGATTCGCTCCCATCGCTTCTCCCTGAGCTGATCCCACCCGGCTTGATATCGGTCTCCAACGACTCGAATATCTTCGGGCAAAGCGTGCAAAGGAAAATGGGGGGCTGTAAAAGCCAGGTAGGTAAAAAAGGGCTGCCCGGCATGATCAACCTGGTGCTCTTTCAAATGTTCAATGGCCTTATCTGCAATTTTAATGGTGCTGTAATAGCCTGTTCCTCTTTCAACCCGTGGCAGTTTTCTATCGTCTTCATAATGCGTTTTAGGGCTAAAGAACCGGCCTTGATCCGCCAGGTAATAGGAACGATCAAAACCACACTCTATGGGCATTCCATCCATATGCCATTTACCTGAATGATAAGACCGGTAACCTGCTTCTTTCAAATAAACTGGCAACAATATGGCCCAGTTCGGCCGCGCCGCCCCACTTCCACCTCCACCTGAAATACCTGGCGCATTGTCTCTGCCAACCTGTTGTGGATAATATCCAGTAAGAAGGGCTGCCCGTGTGGGCCAGCACCGGGCACAATTGTTGAACTGAGAAAAGCGCAAGCCACCGGTGGCAAGTTTATCCAGGTTTGGGGTTTCTATTTCTCCACCATAACATCCCAAATCTGAAAATCCCAGGTCATCGGCCAGAATAAGCAATACATTTGGTGGTTTTTCTTTTGCCGTCGAACAGGCCAGCATAACCAGCATCAGGAATACCCCACCAATCAGAGTTCTGAAAATCCTGGTCATTGTTGTATAAGAAAAGGTATCCCAAGAATTATGTGTCATGACAACCGGTGTTGATTCATTAATCATCTAAATAACAGCATTAACAGCTAAAATCAAACTAGAACCTTTGACTTATTGTGAGCCGGGTCCAGAAGTGGTAGGTCTGTGGTTTGAATACTTCAAAGTATCACCTACCTTTAGGCATCGACTGATAACTAGACCCGATGTATACGATTATACCAACAAAAGCCGCACTCAGTGTAGCTCTACAACTTTTCCCTTTCTGATGACTGACGACTTTGAACCGAAGACTTAATATCATGAAAATAAGAACCTATCTCCCCCTACTACTACTTACAACGACAATTTTCGCTTGCAATACGAACATTGATAAACCCAACATCGTGATCATCTTCACCGATGATCAAGGTTATTCTGATGTCGGTGTATTTGGAGCCGAGGGATTTGTTACGCCTCATATTGATGAAATGGCTGGGGAGGGTCGGATATTTACTGATTTTCACGTGGCTTCGCCTGTTTGTTCTCCCTCGCGAGCCGCATTGCTGACTGGCTGTTATCCACAGCGGATTGGGATACCATCGGTATTATTTCCTGAGCATTTGAATACTGAATGGAAACCCGATGAGAGACGAACCAAGACCGGTTTGCATGCCGATGAATTGACACTGGCTGAGATGCTGAAGAACCATGGTTATGCGACGGGTATCTTTGGGAAATGGCACCTGGGGCATCATCATCAGTTTCTTCCTCTCCAGCATGGTTTTGATGAGTATTACGGCATACCTTATTCGAATGATATGCGTCCGGGAAAAAACCCGGGCCCAACACCCTATCCCCCACTGCCTATGATGGCAGGTAATAATGTTCACCATTACCTGCCGGATGATCAATCAATGGTCACCCGTGAGTACACAGAGAAAGCCATCGATTTCATCAAAAGACACCAGGATGAGCCCTTCTTTGTTTATGTACCACACACGATGCCCCACATTCCATTGTATGTGTCAGAAGCCTTTGATGGGAATGCTGAATATGGAATCTATGGCGACGTGATTGAGGAGATCGACTGGTCGGTTGGACAAATCAATAAAACACTCGAAGAGTTGGAGCTGGCTGAAAAAACACTGGTGATTTTCACCACCGATAATGGCCCGTGGCTGGTTTTCGGTGCTCACGGAGGGCTGGCCCATCCACTGCGTGAGGGCAAATTTACAACCTTCGAAGGCGGTATGCGGGTGCCCTGCGTGATGAAATGGCCTGGACAGATTCCGGCGGGAACAAGCAGTGATGCATTGGCTGCCACCATCGACTTGTTGCCGACTATTGCTGCACTGACTGGCGCTCAATTGTCTGAGAATACAATTGACGGACTAGACATCAGCCCCTTATTGCTAGATAATAAAACGGTTGACCCAATTCGTGAAACATATTTCTATTACAGCAATTGGCAATTGCAGGCTGTGAGAAAGGGCAAGTGGAAACTGCACTTACCACATAACTATCATAAGGTCATTGAATCAGAAGAAGGCAATAAGTATGGCAGAAAACGGCTGTCTGGAAAGATCGAACTGAGTCTCTTCAATCTGGAGGAAGACCTTAGTGAAAGCACCAATGTCATTGATGCGCATCAGGATATCGCCAAAGAATTGATCGCCCTTGCAGATGCCATGAAACAAGAACTCGGAGATTCTGAAACAACCGGATCCGGGAAGCGAGAAAGTGGTTGGGAACGTCGATAAAAGAATCAGTTCTTCTTTCGCTTTCGCCAATAATTCTCAATCTCCTCCAGGGTTTTACCCTTGGTTTCGGGAACATACTTCCATATAAACCAGATGGCCGGCAGTGTCAACAGAGCATATAAGAAGAAGGTGCCTGATGGTTTAATGTTTTCTATCAAAACCGGATTGGTCAGGGTGATAAAGAAACCCGTCACATTCAATGCAAAACTACCTATCGCAGCAGCCATTCCACGAATTCGGGTAGGAAAGATCTCGCCCACGATAACCCACACAATAGGGCCATATGAGAAAGCAAAACTGGCCACATAAAACAACAGTGGAATTATAATAAGTTTAGAGCCCAGGGCAAATAGAATGCCCACACTGCTCAATGAAACAAAAGCACCGACCACACCAATCAACAATAGCTTTCTTCTACCATACTTTTCTATATACGCAATGGCAATAAAAGTAAATGCCGAATTAACCACGCCAACCAAAACCGCACCCAGGAATGAGCTTTCCACACTGTGAATGGCCTCATTGAGAATATTAGGGGCAAAATACATGATGGCAGCAATCCCACTCAGGTGTGAAAACATAGGCAATAGAATTCCAATAATTAGCGGGAGTCGCATAAAAGGCTGCAACAATTCTTTAATTCCTCCCTTCTCTGCATGCACCATTTCGGTGATTTCATCCATCTGTTTTTGGGCATATTCCTGCCCGCTGGTCCTGATCAGAGTCTTCATCGCTGCTTGAGGCTGCCCTTGTGCAATCATAAATCGTGGACTTTCGGGTGTGAAAATCAACAACACCAGGAAGAGTATCGCAATTGGGATTTCTGTACCAAACATGCCTCGCCACAGCTCTTCGACAAACACCCAGTGGAAGAAACCGGATGATTCTTTCATAATAACACCAGCCTGGTCCCCTGCTTGATTCAACACAATCCAATCAATGAGGAAGGCCATTAGAATTCCCAGGGTGATTGACAATTGATAAATCGATACAAAGCGTCCACGATTCTTCGCCAGTGTCAATTCTGATATATATACTGGCGCTACGGCCGTTGTGATCCCAACACCAATACCACCAATTACTCTGAAAATCACCAGGAAGTTAAAGGCCCCATTCACCGATAGATTGAACCAAAGGCTGGAATCTCCATCTGGATTGAACTGTGGTACTAACATCGATCCGATAGCAGAAAGGGTAAGTGCGCTGGCTGCTAAGATTAAGGCTCTTTTCCGACCAAATCGATCGGTAATACTGCCGGCAATGATTGTTCCGGCAATGGTACCTAGTAAAGCCGATGAAACCACCCAGCCGAGCATGGTCGCTGAAAGCTGAAACTGACTCTCTAAAAATGAATTACAGCCAGCAATAATAGCGGTATCATAACCAAAAAGAAAGCCACCTAACGAAGCCACAAAACTCAACCCAATCAAATACAACGATGATCCTTGACGCATAAATCAGTACTCTTTAGTATTTACCATAGCGATCAACCAACTCAGCTACTCGTTTCACTCTCGACTCCATACCATCAGGCGGTACCTGATCGGCTACTCCAAGCACATATTTTGGCGCCGAAGTCATCACTTTGATCACCTCAATCACATGCCGGTCAAACTCAGCATCCGAGACATTGGGTGTGAAATAAACACCCGGAATCCCGCCCCAAAAAATACTGTCTGTTTCCCCACAGAAATCCGCAAACTCTTCAATTTTCAAATCACCTACCGGATGGGGAGTCAGGGCCTCGAGCACAGAAAATCCAACTGATGCTTCTTGATTCAACAAGCCTCGAAGGGTGCCATCAATGTGAATGAATGAATGCTTCCCCGCATCACGAATCTTGGTGGTCCATTCGGTCTGATAGTCTCGCATGTAACGCTCAAAGAAATCTGGTCCCACCATTTCAGAGGAAAGATTCTCTGGGATCATGAGTACCTCAGCCGGACTATCCACCGCAATTTGTGCGGCCTGATCAAAGGCCTCTTTCATGGTATGCAGCAAGCCATCCAGCGCATCAGGGGCCATCATAGCTGCCATGGTGAGTGACATGATCCCCGCTTCCAGGGCTAAAAGATGCATAAACGGACTCTTGGGCAAGTAGCACAGCACCACCCCCTGTTCACCTACTTGCTTTCTTCGTAGATGGGCATACTCGTATTCTGGCACAAAACGGGTATGTTCATAGATGAACTGCAACACCGGAATATCAGCCTCTGTTTTCATAAAGTGCTCCACTGGACCGTCTGAAAAAGTTCCAGGTATGTATTCCCAACATTCCTGAACCGATCCAATAGGTGTAGTAATCTTCTTGTATTTTCTATTCCCATCTTCCCATTCATTAATGTGGCATGAATCAATGATCTGCTTATACGGGAAATACCCCTGCAAATAAAACCCCACTCCCAATTCCCGATGCCAGTCGATATAGGCATCTGAAGCAACAAAATCCTCAGGTCTTTCACCCCGCTTAATCAATGACGTGGCCCAATAATCCAGGTCACCCGCCCAGGGTAGTTGATCGGGTTGCTGGCCATTCAGGATGGCTAAAATTCTTTCTCTTGGTGTCATTTCAGGATTCAGAAATAGCAAATATACAGATATTGAGGCGACATTTTTTCTACATTTGTTAGAACCTGCACGACTAATCAGAACCAAATGACACAAACCAAAATCCGACCCGTCCTGCCATATTTCTTAATCCTATTCTTGGCCCTGCACCTTGCACCCTGCACCCTGAACCGAGTGATCGCCCAACAAGTCGACACCCCCCGCATAACCCCCATCCCAGTCGAAGTGGTAGACACCGATCGTGTAACGGTCAAACTGGATGGTGATTGGAAATTCAACCCGGCGTTCACACGGGATCACATCACCTTAGACCAGGCCAACGATTGGAACGATATTAAAGTACCAGGTGAATGGACCATGCAAGGATTCAATGTGGAACCAGGATCTCCAGCGAGCTTTTTCCGCACGTTCAGAATACCCTACAATTGGAAAAACCACCGGATCAAACTTCGTTTCAATGCGGTTTATAGTGAAGCACAGGTTTATGTCAATGGCCTGCCTGCAGGATCACATCTGGGCGGATTTACTGCTTTTGAACTTGACATCACCGATCTGGTCAAACACCGGGAAGCCAACACTCTGATGCTGGCTGTAACCAGCGAATCATTAGCCGATTCCCTGGCCAGTGGCTCACAATATGCCTGTCATCCCCTGGGTGGAATCCCACGGTCGGTGAGTCTGATTGCCCTGCCCGAAATAAACATCAGTGCTTTGGCCTTGCAAACCACTTTCGATCAGGATTTCAAGGATGCACTCCTTCAAACACAATTAACCATCAGCAACGAAGCTGCGAAGAAGGCAAAGGACCTTGAGCTGCACTTTGCGCTTGTGCCATGGAATAGCACCGAAGTCGTTCCTATAACCGATCCGGTAGTTCATATTGAGCCACTTAAAGCGGGTAATACAGCCCTAATCAACGCGTCGTTTGCCGTTAAAAAGCCCAAAAAATGGGATTGTGAAAATCCGAACCTCTATGTCTTACTCTGCCGACTGGTAAATGAAGGAGAGGTGCTGGAAGTCATCAAACAACGCTTTGGTTTCAGGCAATCAGAAGTGAAAGGCAATCAACTATTTGTCAACGGAAAGCCAGTAAAACTCCGTGGTGTAAATCGGCATGAGGTGTACCCCTTAACCGGACGATCAGTCCCCAAAGAACTATATCGAAAAGACATCGAACTATTCCGTGAAGGCAATGTCAATCACATCCGTACCTGTCATTACCCACCCGACCAGGCCCTGATGGAAGCTGCCGACGAGCTGGGTATGTTTATTGAATGTGAAGGGCCCTATTGCTGGTCGCATGTAACGAAAGGCGATGAACAACAGATACAGGAAGTCACTACCCGTCAAAACCTTGAAATGATCGTTCTATATCGCAATCACCCGAGCGTCATCTTTTGGTCGATGTCTAACGAATCGCATTGGAGCGAGGCCTATGCATATGCCGGTAAGGCCATGAAGGCCTTGGATCCTTCACGTCCATTGACTTTCAATTTCTTTCCATGGGGACAAGACCGATTGGTAACTGTGGATGAGGAAATTTGTGAACTCGGATCGGACCATTACCCGGGTCCCGGCGGGCCCAAGAAATTTGCCGACTATCACCGTCCGATCAGCTTTGGAGAATTCACCCACCTCAATGCCTACAACCGCAATGAACTGGCCACCGATGTAGCCCTGCGTGATTTGTGGGGCATCTACTTGCACAGCATGTGGGAAGACATGTATGCTGCACAGGGTGTGGCCGGAGGATCCATCTGGGCTGGTATTGACGATACCTTTTATTGGGATTACCCACTCGATGATGGCACGATTGAAGAACGCACCGTGGGTTATGGCACCTGGGGGCCGATAGATGGCTGGCGACGCAAAAAACCCGAATGGTGGGGCATGAAAAAAACGTATTCCCCAATACGGGCAGAATTACTCGAAAAAGATGGCAATAAACTGATTCTGAAAGTCGAAAACCGTCAGGATTTCTCTAATCTGAACCGACTTGAGATCTTATGGCGTGTGGGTACGGAATCAGGGACCATCAAAGGAAACATACCACCCCGATCATCAGGCGAGATCATCATTTCCACTAACAATATTCCACAAATGAATGATGGCCTGGAATTGAAATTTATGGATTCCCGTGGTTTCATGGTCGATCATTTCAAGCTCACTATCCCTGGCTCCATTATTAAATACCAGGTCCCTTTACAGCGATACAACTCCACCTCGCTGAAGCACTATGATGACCATATTCGAGTGGTAACAGCCCTGCAAGAATTTCGTTTTAGCACCCAATCGGGTATGGTTTCAACCAAGTGTTTTACCGGTCCACAGCTCATGGTCTTGCCCAAGAACAATGGCGGGGATACCCAAATGCATGGACCTACAAAATACTACAAGCCAGAAAACACTGTCTGTTCAGAATGGGAGATGAAATCGATCGATACAACTCGCATTGACGGCGTATTGTATCAGATCAAAGTCAATGGCAGCTACAAAGAAGCCAAAGGCAGCTACACCTACACCTTCAAAGCCATGGGCCGGCTCACCATCGAGTATGATTTCACCCTCAAAGAAGACATAAATCCGCGCCAGATCGGTCTGGTTTTTACCCTACCGGATACTTATGATCAGCTACTTTGGAAACGCAAAGGTTATTGGAGTACCTATCCCGATTGGCATATAGCCCGTCTAGATGGTTCAGCTAATGCATTTGAAGGCGTCGAAGCCACTCCGGTAGGTCCCAGAAAGAATCCTTACCATGAATGGCGACACGACCGAACTGCCATCGGAAGCAATGATTTTGCGTCTACCAAGCACAACGTTTTACGAGCCTCCCTGCAAAATGAAGGTGGAGAAACTTTTGCGATAAGATCCAATAAAAAGCAACACATCCGCTGCTGGATAGATGGCAAAGCCATCAAAATGCTGGTCGCAGATTATTCAAATGGCGGGAGTGAGCGCTTTCTGAGGCCCCATGTGGCGAAGGATGATCGACCCCTAACGAAAGGGGACCGGATTTCCGGATCTGTTACCATTGAGCTTAAATAAATGTTAAAAGAATTATTTAATTTATTAAATAACTTATTACGTAATTAATTGGAATATTTGATTTGGTAGGAGCCCGGCCAACCTGAAGGCAGACCGCTTCCGCCTGGTCGTGAACCACGACAAGCACAACGACAACGACAACGACAAAAACGACAATAACGGCAACACGACAACCACGACAACAACAACCACGACAACCATGACAACCAAAACATCCCTACTGACCCTCCTCCTCCCCTTCACCCTCATCGCTTCCACCATAGCCGACGAACCCAACCTCCCAACCCACGACATCTCCCAAGATCGAGACCGGCACATCATCATCGCACAGGGCACCGAATCAGTCTACCAAGGTCATCCAACAACGCTTCTCCTACCCGACAACAAAACCATGTTCTGTGTCTGGAGCATCGGCCATGGTGGACATGCTGGCCCAATGGCAGTGAGTCGCAATGGTGGAATGACTTGGATCCGTATGGATAAGCAGTTACCAGAAGGATTTGTCAAACATGGTAATTGTCCGAGTATTTACAGGATGATCGATAAAGGAAGTGGACAGGTCAGGATCTGGGTTTTTTCGGCCTGGCCAGATATGCCCAGCATTATGAGTGAGGACGGGGGTAAAACCTGGAGAGAAATGCCTCCCTTGGGTTTTCGCTGTGTCATGACTTTCAGTTCAGTTATCCGCCTGAACAATGGCAGTTATACCGGATTCTATCACCGCAAAAAGGGAGAAACACTCGAAGTTTTATCGACAACGACAGACGATGGAGGGCTTACCTGGACTGAACCGAAAGTAATCGCTGATGTCGAGGGTGAAAAGCCATGTGAACCTTTTGTTTTTCGGTCACCTAACAATAAAGAACTCTGCTGTCTGATGCGCGAGAACACCCACGATGGACGCAGTCTAATGATGTTTAGCCAAGATGAAGGTAAATCATGGAGTGATCCGGTTGATACACCCTGGGGATTAACCGGTGACCGGCATATGGGATTGTACACCCCTGACGGCAGGATGATCATCGCCTTCCGCGATAAGGCAATTAACAGTCCAACCCTGGGTCATTTTGTAGCCTGGGTGGGCAGTTATGATGATATCAAAAAGAAGCAAGCCGGTGAATACCGCATCAAACTGCTTCATAGCTATGCTGGTCATGATTGCGGTTATCCCGGAATGGAACTCCTGGCGGATGGAACCATTATCGCTACCACGTATATCAAATACAAAGCAGGTAGCGCAAAACACTCTGTGGTCAGCACCCGATTCAATATCAAAGAGATTGACCGAATGCAGGCCGATTATCTGGCTAATACGGGTAAAAGCAAGGAACAGCAAGCCCAGTTTATGACCGAGTCTTTGTTTCAAAGCACTGAGGACAACTCAGCCCGCGGTCCACATATCGTGGTTGCCAATAATGGCGATATCCTGGCCTTCGGTAGATGGTGCAGCACCCTTCGTCGAAGTAAAGATCAGGGCAAGACCTGGTCGCCTGAAAGACAATTGGGATTCAGTGGACAGAATGTATTTAATGATGAGATATCAAAAGAACTCATCGTATTCGGTAAAAATGAAAATGGATTCTTTGTAGCTCGAAGTCAAGACAATGGATATACCTGGAACCAGCGGCCCACCTCGGTGAATCCGAACACAATGGGACATGGCGTTGATCAGGTTCCTATTGATATCAGGGCCATGGAAACCGGCATAACATTGCGTTTGGGCTCACATGCGGGTCGGCTGTTGATTGCTGGTCGGGTGCAGCCTCCAGGAGGAAATAATAATCAGGAAAACTGGGCGTATAATTACAATACGGCGTTGTATAGCGACGACCGGGGCAATAGCTGGCAAGTGGCCAATGGCATCATGACCGGGACTGGAGAAGCCGCTTTGGTTGAACTATCTGATGGCCGCATTTACTACAATTCAAGATCTCACATGTCTGTGGATCACAAACGGAGAATTGCCTGGAGTTATGATGGGGGTAATCGCTTTGTTGACTGGTCGGTATCAGATGAGCTGTATGAAATAGGCGAGCCCCACTACTTT
>CAYUGX010000171.1:0-10547 GCA_964444375.1 uncultured Porphyromonadaceae bacterium
TGAATGTTACTGTAAGCGTTAAGTACGGCACTGATGTAACAGCTTTGGATGCTTCTTTCACTGTAAGTGATGGTGCTTCTGTAACTCCAGGTGCTGGTGTTACTGATTTTACTAACCCAGTTGTTTATACTGTTACTGCACAAAATGGTGACGTAGCATAGTATACTGTAACTGTCGTTGTAAGAGACCAGAACTCAGAGAAAAAGCTGAAGAAGTACTTGGTCGAAGGTGCTGACAATCCTGGATTTGCTGGAAATGTAATGGGTCAAATTGATGAAGCAGCGAAAACTGTTCACCTCTGGATTGATTGGGATAACCGTGGTAATATTGCCAACCTGATTGCTCGTTTTGAGCTGAGTGACGGCGCCGTGATGACCCGTTCAGAGGATACACAATACATACAACAATCAGGTGTTGACGGAAACGATTTCACCACACCTGTTGCTTATACTGTTTGGGCAGAAGACTGCACATCAGTTGAATATTTTGTAACCGTTTTTGTTACTCCAAATACCAATATTGACATTTCTGCATTTAGCTTCGCTACTAGCGATTGCGGTTGTGACTTGGTTAACAAGATTGACCCTTACGCAAAGCGTATCTATATTACTCTACCTTACACCATGGATATTAGCAATTTGGCTCCCACTAGTATAGTGATCGATCCAGATGCTACAATTGATCCACTGCCTAGCAAGAAGCAAAACTGGACAACTGGCTCAAAGATGTATAAGGTAACTGGTCCTGCTGATCCACAAACTGGAGAAAAAGCTTCAGCTATGTGGGAAGTTGTCGTTGAGAACCCAGCGTGTCAGGAAACTGATATTTTGAGTTGGGAATTTGACGGTGGCGTTCAAGCTAGCGCAGCGGTAATAGATAAAGATAATCATACTGTTAATGTTGTATTGAAGAAAGGTACCAACCTAACCAATATGACTTACATGAAGAGCTTGAGCTGTGGTGCTACCATTTGCTGTAACTCTGGTGCCTGTGCAGGTGTAAACATTTCATTCTCTGAAGATGCAATGTGCCACACTTGTGTTGTAACAGCTCAAGATGAAAGCATTACTCAGGAGTGGACAATCTGTGTTGAGATTGAAGATACCACTGATCCTGAAGTAACTACCTGGAGTGTTATGGCTTATAACTGCGAAGACAGTGTAGCTGTACAAAGTAACGAGTGGGGTCATGTATTCATCGTTCACGAAAGTGAAGTGAATCCTGACGCTTGCAACTGCAACTATGATCTTTCAGACTTCTCAAACGGTGGTTCTGTAGCTCAGTTGGTTGCTGATCGTATGGGTGCTTATGCCGTTGTAGATACATTGAACGGTCCTGTTTATGTAAATACTCATGGTCTATATAGTGGTGCTTATTACGCATTTGCAGTAGACGAGTCAGGTAATGTAAGCTGCGTTTCTAAGCAACGTCTATATCTCGATATCTGTGATGTTGAGGTGGCTGACCTTTGCGAGTTGCGTTCACAGCCTTCAGTTTGGAGATTTACCATCACAGGTGAGGTATTCGTAACTTATGAAGAGACAATCAGTGGTGGTAACCTGAAATATGTACAGGACGCCAACTGCGGTATGAAGATTATTGACAGCAACGGTGGTTTAGCCACTACTTATGGAGTTGGTAAAGGTTTGACCAACCTGAAAGGTGTTATTTATCCTGATGGTTGCGAAAGCGTATTTATTCCTGTTTGCTGCTACGATCCTACAGTAAGCTCAAGTGGTAATGTAATAGCTCCAATTGAGCTGACCTACCAAGAGTTCTACGATATGTGTTACTATTACACAGGTGATCAAATGTATGAGCACATGCTTGTACGTGTGACTTCTCCAATGATTGCATTCGACGATTATGGTTTGGGTTACACTACATGGCAGCAAGATGGTTATGATCTGGCTACCATTAACGCTCAAGGTGATTATGATTGGTTCCTGAATAAGGTGCTGACTGGTAACCACATTGGCGAGGAGATTCCAACTGATCCTACGATCTACCAAGGTATTCGTACAGATGTGAATTGGGGCGCTTGCTTCGGCTTAATTGCACCAAGAAGCAAAGACGATATCATTAAGGTTACTGCTCCTAGCATCATGGCAGATCCAAATCCTGCTGAGATATTAAGTATAACCATTGGTATGTGTGGAACCGAGATCATTGACGTGTTTAATGAAGGAATTGGTGATGTAACAATTTCAGCACTGTATCTTGATGATGCAGCTGGAACTGATGAGTTTGAAATCATCGATCCTCTTCAAGTACCATTTGTAGTTGGAACTTGGGATAACTTCCAGGTTCAGGTTGACTTCTGCCCGAAAGATGGAGGTCCAGAAACTACTACCTTAGTAATTGAGTATGGTAATGGTAAAGTATTGATGGTTCCTATCAATGGTACTACCGAGACTGTATTCGATGCGCCATGGTGCGAAGATTTCAATACTGACTTTGGATGGGGCGTATGGCCAGCAGGTTGGGGTCATACCACAACTGATGGAAATGCCTATGTACAGGCCTGGTCAAGAAATGGAGCTGAAGGTTTTGCCATGTCAATCAGATGGGGTGGAGAACAAACATTAACAACTCCTCCAATCGCAGTTACTGGTAACGATCCTGTTCTTCAATTCTACGAAGGTAAAATTGAATGGACAGCTGCTCCAGGAAACCGTGCAATTGAAGTTTCAACTGATAAAGTGAACTGGACCACTTTAGATGCATACAATTCATCTATTGTTCCAAATACGTATTGGGCTCCTAGAGAACCATTCGCTAAGCATGTCGTTTCATTGGCTGCTTACACTGGACAGACTGTTTACATCAGATTCCATTATTGGGAACCAACCAATGTTTCAGAATACTGGATCTTGGATGATATATGTGTACAGGAAAGAATTACTTCACCTATCTACACTTCAACACCTGAGATGGACTTTGGTGGTGTTCAAGTTGGTGAAGTTGGAACCTTGACACATTCTATCATGAATGCTGGGGTTTCTATTCTTAAAGTTTCTAAGGTAGAACTGGTTAATAATGGCGGTGGTGTTTTTGAACTCATGGACGAGAATACCTATCCTGCTGAAGTAACCAGTGGTGCTGAAGCATTTGCTAAGAATGGTACAGACGCATTAAGCTTCGATGTAACCTTCTCACCTGAAGATATCGGAGTGTACACCGGAACTGTTCGCGTAACTTACGGACTGTATGCTGATGAAACAATGGATATTCCATTGGTTGGTGAAGGTTTGAGTTGTTACACTGCAGCTGAAGCTGTATTAGGTGACAACTGGGCTGCTTCACAGAACAGCTGGTTCACCTATACCGCGGAGAAATTCCAGATGGCTTGGGTGACTTCATGTCACGAGAACCAAGATGTTAGTGATACACGAGCTTATGCTTATGACACCTGGTTGTATATCTACGCTGATTGTGAAGGAACTGAGATTGGAAATAATGATGACCTCGAGTGGGATGCATGTCCTTACAACCGTGCTTCATCCGGTATGTTAGTACCGATGAACGAAGGTGAGACCATCAAGATTTTCTGGCCATGGGCATTCACCAGTGCACATGATGACGAAGGCTTCTTCTTCACCATTAGTGCTACCTACCCAATCGACGGTGATGTATGTGAGACTGCCATTCCATTGACACTTCCAGTGGTTAACCACTTCGGTACTACCACAGGTTTTGAAGATGATTATGACCTCTCACCTTGTTCACCATACTCGAACTACATGGATGGTAACGATAAGGTATACAGCATTAATCTTGAATATGATGGTTACCTGACTGGTAACATTCTGGGAGCTTACGGATCAATCCACGTATTGGATAGGTGTCCTGTTGAAGAGCTTCAGAAGAACAACTGTAAAGGTTTTGTTGGTGGACCAATGGGTGGTGAATTCACTAAGCGTATTGCCGCTGGTGAATATTACGTGATTGTTTCAACCTGGGCTCCTCCTCAAACTGTTGACTTCTTGTTGAACATGCGCTTCCAGGGATTGGGAGTTGAAGAGAGTGCACTTGTTAGCAGCTTGAGTGTTTATCCTAACCCAACTAACGGTAAATTCACAGTTAGCATCGCTAACGCTGAAGCTACTGACATGACAGTTGAGTTGGTTAACATTTCAGGACAGGTTGTTTACCGCAACGAGGTGAAAGCTGTTTACAGCTACAACGAAGACATCGACGCCAGTGATTTCGCTAAGGGTGTATACTACCTGAAGGTGAATAACGGTGAAGAAGTACAAGTTGAGAAGATTGTTGTACAGTAAATAAGGAAAAAAGTAGAGCCACACGGCCGTGTGGCTTTACCTGACGATATCGAAAAAGGGTCGGCATTTGCCGGCCCTTTTTTTGCTTTATATTGAGGTGCTCCATTCGAGCATTTTACCTGTTCTATTGGGTCCCGGGTGAAGCCCGACCCCGGTATATCGGGATCTCCGCGTCGCTCCGAGATGACAACGGTTGGAGGGCATAGATGAAGTTGGCGGGTCTTCTTTTGCCAGGATAATTCCTGGGCGTTGAGGTGCTCGAATGGAGCACCTCAACGTAAAGCATAAAAAAGTAGAGGCGCAAAATCTTGCGCCTCTACATATATCGTTTAACGTGGTGACGCAAAATCTTGCGCCTCTACATATATCGTTTAACGTGCAGACGCAAGATCTTGCGTCTATACGTTATTTTTTACTGAATAATCACCTTCTGAACTTTAACTTCTTTGCCATTATTCACGGTAAGGAAGTAAATGCCTTTTGAGAAGTTGTTCTCAATCGTCTCCTGGTGTGTAATAGCGCCTTCTACGCGGGTTTTGTACACGACATGACCCTGCAGGTCAATCAAGGTGATATCAAGGTCAGAAATGTCTGAATTAGCGATTTGAACAGTGAATTCACCTTGGGTTGGGTTAGGATACACACGTAAAGTTTGAATGAGTGTGATATCTTCAACACCGGTGGTTTGTCCACCATTATAGGTATTGTTCAAAATATTCCAATACCGGATGGTATAGCTTCGTCCGTCTTCATCATCTGGATATTCACTGGTGGCTGGATCAGCATTGATGCGGTAGCGATAGTTAATCCGTTCAGCAACGGGCATGCCTTCAATAGTGAGAGTATAAATCCCATCACCATCTTCATCAGTCATGGCTTCTGAGCCTTCCCAGTTGTTGAATGTTCCAGCTACATCAACGAAGTCAGATCCGGGAGTAAACTCCATGTTATTGATGTGTGCATTCATATCCACATTGAAAGTCACAGCCGCTTCAGTTGGACCGCCTTCTTCATTCAGCACAACACCAATCATAGGCATTTTACCTGGGTTAAAATGTGCGTCTGTTTCTGTTAGATAAACATGAGAATACCAACCATTCCATTTGTTGTCTTTATCCCAGCCAATTGACATACCATTTGAACCCAATTCAGTACCGTCATCGCCCCAGAAGCGAACAGCGGCTACATAGAACCCAGGCTCTAGGAATTCGGTCTCACCATCTTTCTCCATTTCATGGGTTTGATACGTTCCGGCAATTGTAGAATCAGCATCGTAAATGTCAGAAACGATCCACTCAACCCAGCCTTCTTCATCATCAATATACTTCATGAGTAAGAACTGGTAGGTGGGGAACTGATCGTCAGTTACGCCACCAATTCGTGCTGTAATAGAGTTTATCTCAGCAGCTTCGAACAGGTCGTAACCAGCACCAACCCAGTCACCTGCATTGGCGCCACCAACCCAACCACCTGAGTTTACACCCGCTTCAGCGCTGAAGTCGGCACGATGCATCAAAGTATCGTTTACAGTAAACATAATGGACGATGAGTTATTTCTTTCTACCTCTTCTGCATTATCAGACAAAGCATCAAAAGTGATTTGGTAATCTCCGTAATCGTCAGCCAGGAAGGTCGAATTGACATCAAGTGTATCTCGTACCAGGAGATCAACATAGATGGCATCAGAAGATTCTTGGAAAATCTGCTCCCCATTCTTTAGAATTGTGGTTTGAACATGAGCATTTTCTTGTTCAGACATACCGTTGTTTAGCAGTGCACCTGAAAACAAGTAGTCACCAATGAAGCCACCAATGTCTTCACCAGCAGCTCCACCCATTTGGCTCAATGGCCAGTAGTTGATGTGGCCAACACGGTCGTCAGCACCATCATTGAAATCAGCCCATGAATCTTCTAATACGAGGTCGTTCTGATAGGCTTCAGTCAGGGTGAGGTCATCAATCATCCAGTAGTAGTGGCTTGATCCGTTGAACCAATGGAAACGAATCTTGATGTTTGGTAAACCAGCTGCCACATCAGAAATATTAATCTCAGGTGAACGGTATTTCACCGGTGTAACAGTGTTATTGGCGATGCCAAAACGAACATCATAAACCGCCTGGTGAACCCAGTCGTCATTAGTTACTTGCATTTCCATGCTGAAAGCACCAGCACAGCAAGTTCTGAATAAATGGTTGAAATTAACCATAACAGAAGGGTATGCTGAACAATCAATTGGAGGTGTTTCAATGTAGGTATCACACGCATTGCTAGTAGTGACACCATCAACGGCATTGTACTCATCCACAGGGACACAGATAAAGCCATTTTCAGCGGTAATAAAGTGTCCGGGAGCAGCTTGGTTGGTGAAATTTCCACCCAATGTGTCATCTCTCCAAATCCATGGCATACCGAAATCGGTATTGTCAACAATACTCCACCCTTCAGGTAAGGACCATCCTCTTTCCTGGGTTTCATCAGCCCAATCAAAAGTGGTTGACCAAATCGTATCGCCTCCAGCTTTGAAATCGTTTATCTTGTCACCAAGAACAATTTCTTGCTGCTTCACCAACGCGTTTTGGCCTGTTTGTGCAACCTGGCCATAAGATACTGATGCAATGCCCAGTAAAGCCAGTAAAAAAGTAAATCTTCTCATAAAAATGAAATTAAATTATTTAGACATGATCTAAGCAAAATTATCACTATTTCATTCTCCTGAAAGGCTTGTAGGGCATGGGATACAGACTGTTTTAGGTATGTGAAGGCAGTCTTGCTATATGTGTTGATTGGCTCGACAAATGCGTAAAAAAAAAGGCGTTGAGAAAATCCCAACGCCTTGCACTATGGTCTAGGTCAATGTAGGCCTGCTACTGAATAATTACTTTTTGAACTTTGACCTCTGAGCCATTGTTCACCGTCAAGAAATAAACTCCTTTTGAGTACGTATTCTCAATGGTTTCGGTATGGCTGGTAACTCCCTTAAGTTCTTTATGATAAACCAGATGTCCCTGAATGTCTATCAAACTGATGTTGATATCGTGGGGCTTGCTGTTGTTGATCAGAACAGTGAAATCACCCTGTGTGGGATTCGGGTATACCGCAATTGATTCAATCAATTCAATGCCTTCAATACCTGTGGTTTCGCCACCATTATAGGTGTTATTCAATACGTTCCAGTACCGGATGGTATAACTTCTTCCATCTTCATCGTCTGGATATTCACTGGTAGCTGGATCAGCGTTAATCCGATATCTGAAATTAATTCTGGAACCAATTGGCATGGATTCAATGGTGATGGTGTAGATGCCGTCACCGTCTTCATCAGCCATGGCTTCTGAACCTTCCCAATTATTAAATGTACCTGCGACATCAACAAAATCAGATCCGGGAGTGAACTCCAGGTTGTTGATGTGGGCATTCATATCCACGTTGAAAGTAACTGGTGCTTCAGTAGGACCGCCTTCTTCGTTCAGTACCATACCAATCATGGGCATTTTACCGGGGTTGAAGTGAGCATCAGTTTCGGTAAGGTAGACATGTGAATACCAACCGCTCCATTTGTTGTCTTTGTCCCAACCAATGGACATACCGTTTGAACCCAATTCAGTTCCGTCGTCGCCCCAGAAGCGAACAGCTGCTACGTAGAACCCTGGCTCGAGGAATTCAGTTTCACCATCTTTCTCCATTTCATGGTTCTGATAAGTACCGGCAATGGTTGAATCCGCATCGTAAATGTCAGACACAATCCACTCAACCCAACCTTCGTCATCATCAATATACTTCATGAGTAAGTACTGGTAGGTTGGGAAGTGATCATCGGTTACACCGCCAATGCGAGCATAAATGGAGTTGATTTCAGCTGTTTCGAATAGATCGTAGCCGCATCCAACCCAGTCACCAGCATTCGCTCCACCTACCCAGCCACCAGAGTTTACACCCGCTTCAGCACTAAAGTCGGCCCGGTGCATGAGGGTGTCATTAACTGTAAACATGAGCGAGGCTGAGTTGTTTCTTTCTACTTCTTCCTCGTTATCGGATAGGGCATCAAAAGTTACTTGATAATCGCCATAATCATCAGCCAACCAGGTAGTATTCACATCAAGCGTATCACGCACGAGTAAATCAATGTAAATGGCATCTGATGTTTCCTGGAAAATCTGCTCACCATTCTTCAGAATAGTGGCTTGAACGTGGGCATTCTCTTGTTCTGTCATACCGTTGTTCAGCAGGGCTCCGGTGAATAAATAGTCTCCGATGAAACCGCCGATGTCTTCACCAGCAGCGCCACCCATCTGACTCAATGGCCAGTAGTTGATGTGTCCGATACGATCGTCAGCGCCATCATTGAAATCAGCCCAGTTATCTTCAAGTACCAAATCATTCTGGAAAGCTTCGGTTAGTACCAGGTCATCGATGATCCAGTAGTAATGGCTTGATCCGTTGAACCAGTGGAAACGAATCTTGATGTTTGGTAAACCGGCTGCTACGTCAGAAATATTGATTTCAGGTGATCTGTATTTTACAGGAGTAACGGTGTTGTTGGCAATGCCAAAACGAACATCATAAACGGCCTGGTGAACCCAGTCGTCATTGGTTACCTGCATTTCCATACTGAAAGCACCGGCACAGCATGTTCTGAAGAGGTGCTTGAAATTCACCATCACTGAAGGATAGGCCGAACAGTCGATTGGTGGTGTTTCAATCCATGAATCGAATGCATTACTGGTTGTTACACCGTCAACTGCATTATACTCATCAGCGGGTGCACAGAGAAAGCCGTCTTCTGGGGTGATCAGGTGCCCAGGAGGCCGTTGATTGGTATAATTACCGCGGATGGTGTCATCGCGCCACATCCAGGGCATACCGAAATCGGTATTGTCCACGATACTCCAACCTTCTGGTAATGACCATCCTCTTTCCTGGGTCTCGTCGGCCCAATCGAAGGTAGTAAACCAGATTGTATCTCCACCTGCTTTAAAATTGCCAAGCTGATCTCCACTCACAATTTCTTGCTGTTTTGTGAGGGCTGCTTTGCCATCTTGCATTACCTGGCCATACGAGAGACCGACAATGGCCAGCCCAACCAGGAATAGTGTAAACTTTTTCATGTGTTAAATCAATTTATTAATACTATGTACTTGATTTTGTGTAAGTGGAACAAAGTTAGTGGAATTGCGCAAATATCAAAGAACAGGGCGCGACTACTTCATCAATCGACTCCCTTGTGGAGAATTTGAAGGCACTGATTTTTCCCTCGACGGCTTAACATTTTTTAACTAAATAAACTTTGTAATACCCTAGTAGCCTGAATAAATTTGTGTTGTAAAGCATATACCATGGTATCTGAAATAAAAGCGTGCGAAACCTGTCTGGAAACACCCGGATCGGTATTCGAAAATTTGAGTCGTGAGGAGAAAGACTTTTTGAGTAGGAGGCACACCTCTCGGTTTTATAAAAAGGGCGAAATTATCTATCACCTGGGTGAACGTCCGACGGGTATTCTGTGTTTGGCCTTCGGCAAGGTCAAGCTGATTAAGGAGGGTGTTACCGGACGCGAGCAAATTGTTCGCCTGGCTAAACCCGTGGGTTTCATAGGATACCGCGCTTTCTTTGCCGAAGAGAATTATCAGGCTACCGCTGTAGCAATTGAAGATTCTGTGGTGTGCCATTTCAACAGGGAAGACCTGTTAGTCACGATTCAAAGTCGGCCTGAAATTACCATGCGTATCATGAAATCGCTCGCTAATGAGCTTGGAATTTCACACGACAGAACCGTGAACCTTACCCAGAAACACATTCGGGGCCGCCTGGCTGAATCCTTATTATTCCTGGTCAATACCTACGGCAAAGAAGAAGATGGTGTGACTATCAAGGCATACCTTTCTCGTGAAGACCTGGCCAATTTATCAAGCATGACTACGTCGAATGCTATCAGAACCCTGTCAATTTTCTCTGAAGAGGGGGTGGTGCAGGTAGAAGGCCGTCGAATACGAGTTATGGATGAACCTCGTTTGCAACGAATTTGTGAATTAGGCTAATTAGTGTACATAAATCCGCTTTACTCTTTTAGCGATTGAAGTGATCACTTCATACGGGATGGTATCTAATTGATTGGCCATGTCGATGGCTGAGTTTTTCATGCTCATGATTACCACATGATCGCCAGGTTCACGCTGCTGATTCCCCAGGTCAACCATGATCATGTCCATACACACATCTCCAATGGTAGGATACATTTGCCCATTGATCTCAACGTGCAAATGTATC
>CAYUGX010000172.1:0-10522 GCA_964444375.1 uncultured Porphyromonadaceae bacterium
GTTCATAGGCCCGAATTTGGCGGGTTGTTTCGTATCCATCCATGATGGGCATTTGTATGTCCATGAAGATGAGATCAAAGGTTTCTTGCCGGAAGGTATCAAAGGCTTCCTGACCGTTCTCTGCCAGGGTAATCTGATAGCCCATCTTTTCGAGGTGAAGCGTAGCAATTCTTTGATTGATTTTGTTGTCTTCGACTAGCAGAATTCGGGGGGCAAACAAATCGATTTGTTTGCCCCCCGAATTCTGCTAACATCTCGAGTTGTTGAGGCGCAGTCTCCACCTCTGGTTCAGGTTCTGGTTCTGGTTCTGGCTCTGGCTCCGGCTCTGGCTCCGGCTCGGGTATGGGTTCCGGTTCTGGTTCCGGCTCCGGCTCGGGTATGGGTTCCGGTTCTGGCTCCGGTTCTGGCTCGGATTCCGGCTGTGCTTCCTTTTCGTCTACCAACTCGAAGTCTTGAAAATCAGCAGATACCTCGGTTTTGTCTTCGATGATTTCAGTGGTTGGTTCAGCTCCCTGGGGAGTGATCTCTGTTTCTTCGAACTGAATGAGATCATCAACTGGGGCAGATTCTTCTCGTGTTTCCTCCTCATCAGAATATTCAACGGCGTCAAATTCAGAATGATCGATTATTGGTTCTGACTTTTGATCCTGAGGTTCTTCATCAGGTAATTGTGTGTTTAGTGCCTTATCAATGGCCTCTCTCAGTTCGTGGGTCTTGACAGGTTTGTTCAGGTAACCGACAAAACCACTTTCCTTCATTTCTTCTGGAGCAATGATATCAGCAATTGATGAAAGCATAAGCATCCTGACTTTGGGCTTCACCTCCAATTTCATGACTTCTTTTGCAAAGGTCAAGCCATCGATATCAGGCATTTGACAATCAACCAGTATGATATCAAAGGGATTTCCTTTTTGGGCTGCCTCGGAAATCCGTTCGATTCCCAATTTGGGATCAATAACTTCTTCAACATCACAGTACCAGTATTCGAGGTACTTTCTGAATATTTGTAAATTGGTTGCATTGTCATCGACAATCAGTACCCTCAGGCCATTAAGATTATGGGCATCAGGTTTTTCTTCTGGTTCAACTTGTGGATCCTCATTGAAATATGCTGAAAACCAGAAAGTAGAACCTTTTCCAACCTGGCTTTCGACATCGATGGTCCCATGCATCATGTCGACCAATCGTTTTGAAATGATTAGTCCCAATCCTGTTCCGCCAAACTTGCGTGTAACAGAGGTGTCAACCTGACTAAATGATTTGAACAGTTTCTCTTTTTGATCAGGTGCAATTCCGATACCGGTATCACTCACTTTGAATATTAGCTTATACAGGTGACCTTGCTTTTCAGAGAGTTCAGCGGATATGAATATTTCTCCATCTTCTGTGAACTTGACCGCATTGTTGGCGAGATTCAACAAAATCTGTTTGAGACGAAGTGGATCACCGAATACTATCGGTGGTGTATCGGTATCAATAAAAGTAACCAGGTTGATGTTCTTTTGGGCTGCCTTAATAGCTACATTATCAGCGACATCTTCCACAATCTTTGTGATGGAAAATTGCACTGACTCAAGCTCGAGTTTGTCGGCTTCAATTTTTGAAAAGTCGAGAATGTCATTGATGATCCCCAGCAGGGTATTAGCCGAATTGTCAATAATCTTAAGATATTCTTCCTGATCTTCAGATATTTTTGTTTTCAGCAAAATCTCAGTCATGCCAATAATTCCGTTCATGGGGGTCCGAATCTCATGCGACATATTGGCTAGAAAATTCGATTTGGCACGGTTTGCTCCCTCAGCTTGTTCTTTCGCCTGCAAAATATCCAGGGTTCTCTCTCGAATGCGCTCTTCAAGGTCACGTCGGAGCTCTGAGTATTCATCTGCGACAGTATTGAAGCTCTCTGATGAATCTCGTATTTCAGTATAATCAAATGATGGATACAAACTTCCCTGATCTCCTTTGACCATTCGATGTGTGGCCACATATATCTCTTCGAGATATTTGTCCAGTGCCACAAAGTGCAGCAACACAATGAAACCAATAAGAAGGGTGGTGAGGGCAATGAATAGGGCGACTGCGTTGGTGTTATGAATATTATTGCTTACATAAAAAGCACTGATCAACAGGCTGACCAAAACCAGTATCACCAAAAAGATAAAGGCAATCTTAAACGAAAAAGTCTTGGGATGATCCAGTGATATATTCCGACGTGAGGCTTCCTCAAAAATCTTTGGACGCAGCAGACTGACAATAAAATCAGTGACCAGATAAGCAAAATAGGAATAGATGACCAAAGCGAATAAACCAGCCCCGAAAATTGCCAATGCATCATTCAGGTTAGATTCTTGTAGATAGACAACAACCGTTGTAATTAATGCAACCGTTATCGCGTATAATCCCGAAACATACAAATTATGACGCGGCAACCACAGTACTGCTTTTGCAAAATCGGTAAAATCATCATCGTGCATAGAAGAGATCCCAGAATCATCGATGCCATTTCGAAGATGCTTGTTGATTTTTCTGATCGATGGGCTGAATCCACGAATGCCGATTTGATTGAACAGGCCAAAGTGAGCATAATGTAAAATGGTGGTAAAGGCGGTGGCAAAGACAACGGTGAGGATGCCTGTTTTGATGACCGCCCCATGAAAATCCTGAATACCCAGAATTAGAAATCCTCCATACAGGGCAGCCAGCCAGGATCCCGAAACCGAGAATAGGGCAACTGAGAATCCGAATGATACTTTCTTGGCAACTGGGGCAACAATTGAACTCATGATGAAGTTCAACAGGCCATATTTTCGATACGAATGATAGGACATAAGTTCTTTGACTATCAGAACAAATCTACTTATTTTGGTACGGTTGGGTTGTGCATAAAATGCATAAAACGGGAAAAGAAACTAACAAGAGGATGTGGATAATCTGGAAAAATAAATAGCTTCGTTTTGTTTTTATTAGCTTGTGTGATATGGACCTTGAAAGTCTTCGGCTGATTTGTTTAGCCTATTCGGGAGTAAGAGAACATTTCCCATTCGATGAGGTAACCCTTGTGTTTAAAGTGGGAGGAAAAATGTTTGCCCTTACCGGGTTAGACGGCCCTCCAAGAGTTAACCTGAAATGCGATCCCGAACGGGCCATCGATTTGAGAGAGCGGTATCCAGCCATTCGCCCGGGATATCATATGAGTAAAAAGCATTGGAATACAGTTGATCTTGATGGTAGCCTATCGGATAATTTCATCAGGGAGCTAATTAATCATAGCTATCAGTTAATAGTTGAATCTCTGCCAAAAAAGATAAAAGACGAAATACAAGCGACGAGAGACAAAAAAGTGAATCTAAAGGATAATGCTGGGGGAACAAAATAGTGGATTTGTTGAGCGGTCTTTAGGGATCTTTCGTGATCAATATGCTCGTAATGCCGTGTACCACGAGTATGTTGATTTGATTGGTGTTGACCCGGATATGGTGGATTCGTTGGAAGCAATTCCTTTTTTACCGATTCAGTATTTCAAGACTCACCGCGTGGTGACTGGAGAGGGTGAGCCCCAGGCTATTTTTGAGTCGAGCGGCACAAGTGGGCAGGCCCGCTCAAGGCATGAGGTATTTGATTTGAACCGCTATGTTGAGAGCTTCACTTCTGCCTTTAATCATTTTTATGGGTCACCCGGCGATTATCGATTTTTTGCCTTACTGCCTTCTTATCTTGAACGAACTGGTTCATCACTGGTTTTCATGATGGACTACCTTATCAAGCAAAGCCGGTATACCGATAGCCAGTTTTATCTCGATGACATACCTGGATTAGCCCGGAAACTAGTGGCAAACACCAGCGAATCTGTTCCAACTATTTTGCTTGGCATTTCATATGCTTTGTTGGATTTGGCTGAGCTCATCAGGCATCCCATCCGGGAGGTGATTGTTATGGAAACAGGTGGAATGAAAGGCACCCGTACTGAATTGCCTAAGGCTGTATTGCACAAGCAGCTTTGCGAGGCTTTTGGGGTTGAGGAAATCCATGCTGAATACGGGATGACCGAGCTAATGAGCCAGGCCTATTCAAAAGGGCAGGGTAACTTTTTTTCACCCAACTGGATGAGTATCCTGATTCGGGATGTATATGATCCTTTTTCTTACCTGCCGGATGGAAGGTCTGGGGGAATTAATATTGTAGACCTGGCAAATGTCGACAGCTGTGCATTTATACAAACCGAGGACCTGGGAAAAATCAATTCAGATGGATCTTTCCAGGTCCTCGGTCGTTTAAACAATTCTGATGTGCGAGGATGTAACTTATTAGTTGATTAACCCCGTATTGCCTTGATTCCGGGCAAAGATTTGCCTTCGATGTATTCGAGTAAGGCACCTCCACCTGTTGAAACATAGGATACCTGGTCGGCCATGTTGAATTTGTTGATGGCCGCCACTGAGTCACCACCTCCCACTAATGAAAACGCTCCATCTTTGGTTGATGCGGCAATGGCTTTGGCTATTTCAACTGTTCCTTTTTGAAAATTGGTCATTTCGAAAACACCCATGGGTCCGTTCCAAAGCAGGGTGTTTGAGCCCATGATGGTTTTTGTGTACAGGTCGATTGTTTTATCACCAATGTCCATACCCAACCAGCTTTCAGGTACTTTATCAATGTCGGTTACCTCGCGGTTTGCTTCGTTATCGAAAGCATCACCATTAACACTATCAATCGGAAGAATGAGGTTAACTTTTGCTTCTTTAGCTTTTTCAATAACTTGTTTGGCCGTGTCTAGATAATCCTCCTCAACAAGTGAATTTCCAATTTCACCACCCATGGCTTTAATGAAGGTATAGGTCATGCCCCCGCCAATGATTAGATTATCTACTTTACCCAACAAGTTCTCCATGATGGTAATTTTCGTAGAAACCTTAGCTCCTCCGAGTATGGCAGTAAAGGGTTTTTTAGACTCGCCGATTACGCTGTCGATACTGGTTAATTCGTTCTGAATCACATATCCAAACAATTTATCGGCCGGGAAATGATTGGCGATAATGGTAGTTGAGGCATGTGCCCGGTGGGCGGTACCAAAGGCATCATTCACATACACATCAGCCAAGTCAGCCAGCTTTCTTGCGAAATCTTCATTTCCCTTGGTTTCTTCTTTGTAGAATCGCAGGTTTTCCAGTAACAATACTTCTCCTGGTTGTAGGTTAGCGGCCATTTCTTTGGCTTCATCACCGATGCAATCGGGGGCAAATTTGATTGAAATAGAAAGTTTTTGTTCTAGATCGGGGACCAGGTGAACAAGTGAGAATTTTTCTTCTGGTCCTTCTTTCGGACGGCCAAGGTGTGACATCAGGATGACAGAACCTCCATCGGCCAGGATCTTTTTAACGGTTGGCATGGCTGCCCTAATCCTGGTATCGTCGGTAATTTGGAATTCGGCATTCAAAGGCACATTAAAATCAACCCGTATGATCGCTCTTTTACCTTGAAAATTAAAGGTGTCCATTGTATTCATATCGTAATTCTTTTGGTGTTCGAAATTTTGCCAAAGATAAAAATTGACTCAAGATTTTAAAAAGAGATTTGCTAGGCTTACTTTTGGGACGCCAACGATGCGCTTCAAAGAAATATATGGCCATGCAGCGATAAAAGATCGCTTGATCAAATCTACACTAGAGAACCGGGTAAGTCATGCGATATTATTGCATGGACCTGAGGGCTCAGGGAAATATCCCATGGCTCTTGCACTTGCACAGCTGCTTCATTGTGCGAACAAAATCAATGGGGATGCCTGTGGAGAGTGTCCTTCGTGCCAAAAGGCAGCCAAAATGATTCATCCCGACATACATTATGTATTTCCGGTGGCTACTTCGAAAAAAGTGAGTGCTGATCCGATCAGTGACCACTACATTGAAGAATGGCGTGAATACATCATTGCGGAGCACTATCCGAGTCTTCAGCGCTGGCTGCAATTTCTAGATATTGAGAATAAGCAGGGAGGGATCTTTAAGAAAGAAGCCGAGGAATTGTTGCGTAAACTGAGTTTGAAAGCCTTTGAATCAGAGTTTAAGGTAGTTATCATATGGTTGCCTGAAAAAATGAATGCATCCACAGCTAACAAGCTGCTAAAAGTGATTGAAGAACCCCCTGATCGAACGGTTTTTCTACTGGTTGCTGAGCAAACCGACACCATGTTACCCACCATACTGTCACGAACACAGTTACTGCGGGTTCCAAAAATATCCGATTCAGACCTGAGTGCTGGATTGCGGGCTCAGTTTCCCGATCTGATTGATAAAGTGGATGAGGTAGTACCCTTGGCAGATGGGAATTTCATTCGCGGCAAAGATCTGATTCAAACCAATGAGCAAACCCAGTTTTATCATGATGAATTTGTTCATTGGTTACGTATGGCGTTTCGGTTTAAAGTACAAGAGATTCTCGACTGGATACCTGTTATGGTGAGTTTAGGACGAGAAAGGCAGAAAGCCTTTTTGCAATACGGACTGCACTTGGTCAGGGAGAATTTTCTTCTGAATCAGGGACTCAACGAGCAGGTAAAGATGACTCCTTCAGAAGCTGAATTCAGTCAGCGTTTCAATGTCTTTATTCATCCTGGAAACATTGAAGCACTGTTGCAGACCTTATCACTGGGCATCCGCCACGTTGAAATGAATGCTAATCCCCGCATTCTCTTTCTTGATCTGAGTGCTCAATTGTATACTTGTTTAAAGACTAAACCCGAATAGCCTTCCTATTCGGTACGAAAACATGTCAGCGGGAATCCGTATATTTGCCAGTTAAGTTAGTTAATTCATCCCATTGCCTATTCAATGGGAGTCAACATATATACCCATGAATCAAACAATAGATCCCGGATTATTCCGAGGTTGTCCACGCATAACAGAACAAGAAGATCAACTCAATCATAATCATCCAGCAAGTTGTTGTAAGTTAAATGTAACCAATTGGTTAGAAGATCTGCCGGCACCAATTGATGCCACTGACCTGGTTGAGGTTCGGTTTAAAAATACCCGCAAGGCATATTTCAGAAATGTCAACTCACTGAATCTTGAAGTCGGTGATTTAGTTGCTGTTGAGGCCTCTCCTGGCCATGACATTGGTATGGTTTCTTTGACTGGTCCTTTGGTAGTGAATCAAATTCGCCGCAATGGGTATCGAGAAGACGAGGAATACAAGAAGATATACCGAAAGGCCAAGCCGACCGATATTGATAAGTGGAAAGAAGCCATCACGTTGGAGCACCAGACGATGATTCGATCACGTCAAATATCTTTGGATTTGAAGCTTGACATGAAGATCGGGGATGTAGAATATCAAGGTGATAAGACGAAGGCCATATTCTATTATATTGCAGATGAACGGGTTGATTTCAGAGAATTAATTAAGGTTCTGGCCGATGAGTTCAGGATCAGAGTCGAGATGAGGCAAATTGGTGCCCGTCAGGAAGCTGGTAGAATAGGTGGAATTGGGTCTTGTGGACGCGAATTGTGTTGTTCTACGTGGATTTCAAGCTTTGTTTCAGTTACCACCACCGTTGCCCGACAGCAGGAATTGTCATTGAATCCCCAGAAACTGGCGGGTCAGTGTGGCAAGCTCAAATGCTGTCTGAATTACGAAGTTGATGCCTATTTGGATGCCCGAAGGTCTTACCCCAATCCCAACATTGTTCTGGAAACCGAAGAAGGTCGTGCTTTTCATCAAAAGACAGATATATTCAAAGGAATCATGTGGTATTCTTTTGACTCAGAACAGGCGGCAAATCTGGTACCTGTATCAGTTGGCCGGGTTATGCAGATCATTAACCTCAATAAACGAGGCAAAGTGGTTGAACGCCTGATAGATAAAGAAGAAATTCAGATTGAAGATATGGGGTATTTAAACCCCGTAGGCCAGGAAAGTCTTACGCGTTTTGACAAAGCGAATAAACCGAAAAGAGAAAAAAGGAGAGATAATCGTAAAGATCAGAAGAATCGCACACACAAACCGCCTCGAAAGCCCAATAAATGAAACGGCAACACATTCAACTAATTAGTCTGGTGGGTCTGCTCTTTTTGAGCGCCTGTCAATCGGGTTATTTGTTTGAAAACAGTTTAGCTGTTGACCCTACCGGATGGGAATCAACAGATTTTGCCCAATTTGATGTCGATGTGACAGATGATTCATCCGCTTTTATCATTCAGCTTTACCTGCGTCATAGTGGCCAGTATACCTGGTCAAATCTATATTTATTTGTCAATACTTTTGCCCCGACCGGAGCCAGTATACGGGATACCGTCGAATGCATTTTAGCAGCACCGGATGGACGGTGGTATGGCCGGGGATTAGGAGGCAATTATACCCTGGAGATTCCATTTAAACAGAACGTTGTTTTTCCAACCAAGGGGACCTACCGGTTTGAGATTCAACATGGCATGCGCAGCAAAAAATTAGAGCATGTCAAGGATATTGGTATTACGATAAAAGAATTGAAGAAGTAGTGGCCAGACCCAGTAAGTTAAAGCGCTTTGCTGAAATGCGGGAGTTTCAGCACGTCTTCGAGCCTGATGGACAGGTAATTATGCGCGAGGATTATGAAATGAAGGGGCATTGGTTTGAACAGTTTTTTAAAAACCATGCCCCGATTACACTTGAATTAGGTTGCGGGAAGGGTGAGTATACCGTTGGGTTGGCCAGTCGTTATCCGAACCGGAATTTCATAGGGATTGATATTAAGGGAGCACGCATGTGGAAGGGGGCAACGGCAGCTTTACATCATGGTTTAAGTAATGTGGCATTCGTTCGAACCAAGATCGATTTCGTACATCGGATATTTGCTTCCGGTGAGATCGAGGAGATCTGGGTTACCTTTCCTGATCCTCAGCCCAAGAAGCCTAAAAAACGGCTAGTTTCCAGTTTTTTTCTGACTCAATATCAAGCTATCCTGAAGGCCGGAGGAAAGATTCATCTGAAGACAGACAGCCGCTTGCTGCATGAATACCTGAAAGCCCTTTTGGCTGCGAATCAAGTTGAACCCGAGGTGTGCACAAACGACCTATATAAAGCTGGTTTTGATGAAGAAGAGCTAGGCCTAAAAACATTCTATGAAGAGCGGTTTTTAGCTGAAGGTAAGCCCATCACCTATATCAGTTTTGTGCTACCTGCAGGGAATCGACTAATAGAACCTGACAATTTTAATCAAAGTGAGTGGGATGGATGAGGGATTTTTCGAACAGGTATATGCCATTGTGCGACTGATTCCTGAAGGAAGAGCTACCTCCTATGGAGCCATAGCCCGTGCTATCGGTTCTCCTCAAGCCGGTCGGATGGTTGGTTGGGCCATGAACAAAACCTTTTCAGCTGAACATTTCTTGCCGGTTCATCGCGTTGTTAATCGAAACGGACAGCTGACCGGAAAGGTTCATTTTGCTGGCCCCAACATCATGCAAGAACTGCTTGAGAGTGAGGGGATACGGGTTGAAAATGATCAAATTGTAGATTTTGATACCGTCTTCTGGGATCCGATGGAATTATATGAGTAAAATCAAATACTACTGTTTCTTATTTATTAACTTTGTGCCTTAATTTGAATTAAATTAAAATAAGGACAATTATAGGATGACCACCGAACAAGTTATTAAGGCCCTTAGGCAGGTAATCCACCCTGAGCAAGAGAAAGACATTGTCAGTCTGGGTCTGGTAGAGGGTGTTACGATTAATAAAAACACAGTTAGTTTTAAGCTTAAACTGGCAAAGCCTAGCGATCCGTTCGCTAAGTCAGTTCAAAAAGCCTGTATCAAAGCCATTCACAATCAACTCGGTATGGATAAGGTTGTCGATTGTCAGATCGATGCACCAGCCGGTACTCCTCAGGCAGCTGAGGGGCATTTACCCGGAGTACAAAATGTAATCGCTATCGCCAGTGGAAAAGGTGGAGTTGGAAAATCAACCGTTGCAGTAAATTTGGCGGTTGCACTTGCCCAACAGGGGAAGCGGGTAGGTTTGATAGATGCCGATGTCTATGGGCCCTCGATTCCGAAAATGTTTGGCGTTGAGGATGAACGTCCCGTTTTGCAGAAGATCAAAGACAAAGATCGCATCATACCCGTTGAAAGATACGGTGTAAAAATGCTTTCTATCGGATTTTTTGTGGCAAAAGAAGATGCGTTGGTATGGCGTGGTCCGATGGCGACCAATGCCTTGAAACAACTCATTACTGATGGTCATTGGGGTGAGTTAGACTATCTATTGATTGATTTACCACCCGGTACCGGCGATATTCATTTGACCCTGGTACAAACCTTATCTGTAACTGGTGCTGTTATTGTGTCAACACCGCAGGCAGTCGCCCTGGCTGATGTTGTTAAGGGAATAAATATGTTTACCGGTAAACACGTCAACGTTCCGGTTTTAGGTTTGGTAGAAAATATGGCCTGGTTTACACCGGCTGAACTCCCAGAAAATAAATATTATATATTCGGTAAGGAAGGCTGCAAGGGACTAGCTGAGGAGTATACGATTGAGCTGTTGGGCC
>CAYUGX010000173.1:0-10521 GCA_964444375.1 uncultured Porphyromonadaceae bacterium
ACAGCCATTATATCCCCCAGGGGTAAAAATCACGATCTTCACAGAACTTGCCATAACTTGTTTGTGTCAGGTCGATCTCGAAAACCAGGGGTTGTTTGGGGTCTATAATGAAGGGTTCATCGAAATGCAGGGTATATTTCTTTGCTTCGAGATGATGAATAGTTAGTTCAAGATCATATAGGCAATTGCATCTGCATTGTTGCATGGAATCTCTTTCAGTTATGTGAATGGTATCACCCGAAATTTCAAAATCGATAAGAATTTCTTCGGGGCAGCAATTGAAGCCTGAATTGTAATGAATCAGGTTTAGTGTACTGTCTCCATCGTAATCCCATTTCACGCAGGTTTGATTTGACCCTGGGATATCACCTTTAAGTGGTCCACGGTCTTTACACTCCAGATCGGTATAAATTGACACATAGGGATCGAGACTGGGTTCGTCTTCCTTTGTGCAGCCAGACAGAATCAAGATTCCTATGGCTAAAATCAGTGCGTTTCTTGTTTTCATCGTATGTTAGTTTTTTGGGTTCATCAATTTTCCGCTAAACAAAATAGTCCCTGATGACCTTTCAACGATAAAGAACAGGAAAGGTTTGTTTGCAGTAAATCCATTACCAATACTGGTCAATTCTATTTCTACTGAGGTCACTGCAGCCGCTTCAGTTCCTTCTTCATTGACTTCAACGAAGGTTTTATGCTTAACGTCACTGATCAGTAACTGACCGCCTGGTAAAATGCCGGTGAAATCAGCTGCCGTTGTAAACGCGACTTCCATGCCCAATGCCATCAAAACATCTTTCAGGCTTTTCTCATATTCAAAAGTGAATTTCGGAATAGCGACATCAACCTCAGTTTGAGGAGATAAGCTACCAAGCCAGGTATTCCAGTTTTCTTCAGATAATTCCTCCATTATTTCATCAACCCGGTGTTCCCAATTCGGTAAGAAGAATACCATGCTCCAATTGCCCTTACCATAAGGCAGCTCTAATGCGGTAAAAAGTTCATTCCTGAAAAGATTCACATCCAACTCAGCCGACATCATGGGTACATCAACAACAGTTCCATCTTCCAGGAAAAAGGATCGGTCGCTCGTTTCTTTAGGATCAAACTCATATCGCCAGTTTCCTTTGTAGTAGATGGCATTGATAAGGAACATAAAAGACTCAGGACTGATCTGCTCGACAATCTTATCAATCTTGTCGTGTGTTTTCTCTGCTACCCATCCATTGATCACATCAACGGTACCTGGATCTGCAAAGTCCAAAGCTCTGACTTGCGCATCATAATAGGTCTCATTACGTGTGATGAAATCCGGCAGGATGGAATATTCATCCCGGTACCAGATAGAATTTGCTATTTCAAGTGTCACACTTGGATCGTGGTTAATCAGCGCGGTCACCAATTGCTTATTGATTGAATTGATCTCCTCTCTGGCTAAACCAGTCATTTCCATGGTTTCTTCCATGGCTAGCTTTGTGTCTCCTTCAGCTCCATTGTAGGTCATTGATAAGGCCAAAGAAATGCTCAAAGGCGAAATCATTAGGTTTTCTCCAGTTTCAGCTACTGCATTGACTGCTGAGAACACATTCAATCCAAAGGCATTTGACGAGGAAATAATCTCCTGGCTTTTCTGGGGCAGATCCAATGGTGTCGGTGTCACTTCTTTCTTGCACGAAGCAAAAATGAATATACCGATCAGGGCTATTGTTAGTGTTTTGATTGTTATCGTTGTCATTATTGTGGTCGTTGTAATTGTTGTTATTGTTGTTGTTGTTATTGTTGTTATTGTTGTTGTTGTTATTGTTGTTGTTGTTGGGCCGCCAGGTTGGCGGCCTTTTATCACCTATATCCCCCAAGGATAATCCGTACGTGTAACGCAAAACTCACCCCTCTTATTTTCAATCAAGTTTATGTTCGCTTCAAGCAAAATACCGTCTCTTGCGTAGGGTTCTTCAACAGTAATGGTGTATGATCCTTTTGGAACCGGGCTAATCTCATAATTCAGATCATAGAGACAAATGCAGTCACATGGGGCATCCCTTTCTGATTCTTTGATCAGCAGAGTGTCATTTGTCAGTACAATATCGACAAGAAATTCTATTGGACAACAATTAAATCCAGCGTTGATGTGCGAAATACTCAAAACGCTATCATTAATATACTCCCATTTGATGCAATCCTGGTCACTGGGATGGTCATCAGTTTTAAGTCCAAACTGTTTGCAATCACCGACTTCATAAAGGCTTACAATTGGGTCGGCCCAATCTGGCTCTTTTTCTTTCGTACAGGCTGATGACAACAAGAAAAGCACAAGGGTAGATGCACTTAAAATTGCTTTCATCTGGTCTTATTTATTTTTTATCAAGCAAATTTTGTACCACGGATAAGCCCTCAGTAAAAGATTTTGGTTTATAACCTAAGATTTTCTTAGCCTTAACGAGATCAAATCCTGTTTTTGGAGGTCGTTTCCCTGGTTGATTCAATACGGTTGAAGGGATAGGGCTTATTAAACTTTCATCAAGGTTGAAGTATTTGGCCGCCCAAATCGCAAAATCATAGACAGATCCATAATCAGGTCCTGAGATATGAAAGATTCCCTGGTGCCGATGATGCATGATTTCCCCAATACTCCAGGCCAGGTCATCAACCAAAGTAGGCATTCTAAATTGGTCATTAACCACTTGAATGGCTTTCGCATTTTCAAGTGAGTTTTTTACCCACAAAACCAAATTAGATCGACTCATGGCGGGTGTGAGTCCGTATACGAGGATCGTCCTGACAATAGCCCAAGGCACTGTTAAACTAGTGACCACTTTTTCTGCTTTAAACTTTGACTCTCCATACACACTTACCGGACTAGGGGTATCATCCTCATGATACGGGCCATGCAGTCCATCAAATACAAAATCGGTTGACGTGAAGATAAAATGGGCCTTGTGTTGTTCTGCCCATTCAGCCAGATTTTGACTGGCAATGGTATTTATTTCATGGCATAGCTCAGGATCAAGCTCACAGGGATCAACCTGGGTCATCGCCGCTGCATGAATAATGACATCCGGCAGGAAATTATTTAAAGCCTCGTTAACCTTTACCTGGTTTGTGAGATTGCATTGGAGAAAAGAAAATCCTCTGGTATCGGGTATCACATTGGGGGAGCGTGAAAGGGCCAAGACCTCATAGCGGTCATCGAACTGAAGCAGTTTAACTAAGTTTTGGCCCAGGAGTCCGTTTGAACCTGTGATCAGAACACGCTTCATATTAACTGTCCTGAAATTGTATGGTTTTTTTAATCCGGTCAATTTGATCGGGTGATCCCATTCTTTTTATCCTTCGATCAAGTTTTCTATCAAAGTAATAATCTCTGAATCCCCCATCGATAAGAAAACGCGAGATAGTGGACAATATGGAGGCAAATATTCCGAGTGAAGCAAATATGAGAATAACGGTAAACAGATGGCCTTGGGTGGACAAGGGCTGTACTTCTGTAAAGCCAACTGTAGACATGGTAATAACGACCATATACAGTGCTTCATCAAAGGTGTAGCCCTCGATGACTTGGTAACCTACGACACCGATTGTCATCATCATGAATAACATCACAACGGCAATCAGTGTATTATTTACATTCCTGATCAGTAGTCTTGTTTTCCTCTTTACCATGCTTCACGTTGGGTGAATCTAAAAATACAAATTCTACCCGAATTACTGGCTAATAATTAGTTTGCCCATCCGGCATGACAAACAAGATCGTTTTACACAATAGGTTTTATATACAAACAGAAAAGTCTGCGAGTAAAACGCATTTGGCACATAAAAACCGGCGTCTTCCCAGATTTGAATGATACGGTTCTTTTCTGGTGGTAACGATTCAAGTTGATCAACCCAGTCGGTGAGTGCATGTCTTCCACCGCGGTATACCTCAATAAAGGCTCGCAAAGGCAGCACAACATTGACGTTGAGAAGCACATTTGACAGCCTTCCAACTGTACCATTGGGCTTTTCTACGGGATATCCGAAGTGAATGTGCCTTCGCCAATAATTGGATACAGCGCTTTGAAAATCTACCAACTGGCCAGGATCTGAATGACAGATCTGGTCAAAATAGTCGGCGCCCTGCTGCAACCAGGCGGCCAATTGAGCCAAACGTATGCAGGGATGATTACCTGGGCGTGTTTTCTTTATTTCCCACTGGATAAGTGAGTCTATGGTCAGTTCATATTTAGAAGCCAGATACTGATATTCATACCGTATGGCTTTGCTATATACATCGTCATTATTTGCTGGGATAAGTCGAGACTGACCAAAAAACAGACTTTCAAGTTGAAACAAATTGTGTCTATGCCTGTCAACCAGCTTATGATCAATTGATTGAGCTACCCTCTGGTAGTTTTCCTGGTTCTTACCAAAGCTAAAACCCCTAAATAGTGTTTGCAGTACAAGGTTTCTAAGCCCACCTCTATTTTCATTCAACCTATTTGTCATAGTATCAATCTTATATTGAAGGCCTTCCACTCCCATGGCAGCGATCGCTTCTTCCACCTGGATGGATGGCAGGGCTTTCCATGCTTCGTAGCAGGGCAGTTGAACCAGAGCCTGACTCAGGCCTTTATAGGTTTGATAGTAACGGGGATCATAACTCAACTCGATGGTGGGTATGTGTTGTCCGGTGGTTGTATATACCTCAGAATTCTGCTTCTGAACCACATGCAGGATAACCTGATCGTAGTTTTTATCAAATTGATGTTTATGGGCATACCAATCGCTCGCCTGCATGTGGATCTCTACATGACCGATCCATTCGGCCTGCCCAATCTTAATGCGGGCCTCTTTGAAATCGGGCCCTGCGTCTTGATTCAGCAGGCCTGGATGCACCACATGAACATGAAGATTCGAATCGGTAACCAGCGAATTTTGCCGATACAAGCCATATTGCCAAATGTAATGGAGAAATTCTTCTGTCATACCAATGGTCTTTATTGGTATAGACGAAAGGAGGATGGAAGAATGGAAAATTTTCTAGAGAAATTTGGACATCTCTAATTGAATAGCTTGTGCGGCCTGAGCTGCCTGCTGATCAAAGTCTTTTCCTGTTGAGGCAAAAATAATGCCCCTTGAACTATTGACCAGTACCCCACCCTGCTCATTAAGGGTTTCAGATAGTACCAGATCCAATTGTCCTCCCTGTGCGCCCACTCCCGGAATCAGAAAGAAGTTGTCGGGAGCTAATTGTCGGATCCTGGTAAGGTATTCTCCTTGGGTTGCGCCGACGACAAACATCAGTTTATCAGGACCGCCCCATTTCATGCTGGAGCTAATGACCTCTTCAAAAATGAAGCGATTTTCTGAAGTTCGCAGTAATTCAAAATCTTGCGCCCCCGTATTGGATGTTAATGCCAGCAGAATGACCCACTTATCATCATAGGCTAAAAAGGGCAACACTGAATCCTGACCCATATAGGGAGACAGGGTTACCGCATCAAATCCATAGTGAACGAAAAAAGAGCGAGCATACTGATCTGCTGTATTACCAATATCACCCCGTTTGGCATCGGCAATAATGAATAATGCCGGATCAACCGAACGGATATAGTCAACCGTTTTCTCAAGTGTTTCCATTCCCCTGGGACCCACTGATTCATAAAAGGCCAGGTTGGGTTTATAGGATACGGCAAAGCCATGTGTTGCATCAACAATGGCTTTGTTGAATGCGAAAACAGGATCAGATTCATTCCTGAGTACCGCTGGAATCTTTTGAATATCAGAATCAAGACCAATACAGAGACATGATTTCTTTCTTCTTATTTCCAGTGATAACTCGTGGCGATTCATCGGTCTAGTTTAAATCTGATGCTTTAAGCCTTTCAGCATTCTCAGCGATCGTTAATTTATCAATAATATCCTCGATGTTACCATCTAAAATTGAGGGTAGATTATACAAGGTCAAACTGATCCGATGGTCTGTGACCCGGCCTTGAGGATAGTTGTAGGTTCTAATTTTGGCTGAACGGTCACCGCTTGCCACCATGGTTTTACGCTTGCCTGTGATGTCATCCAGGTACTTTTGGTATTCAAGGTTATAGAGCCGCGTTCTCAATTCGGCCATGGCCTTGTCTTTGTTCTTGAGCTGAGATTTTTGATCCTGACAGGTCACTACGATTCCTGAAGGGTCATGTGTCAGTCTAACCGCTGAATAGGTTGTATTTACTGATTGTCCACCAGGCCCTGAAGAGCAGTAGGTATCAATCCGGATATCTGCTGGATTCAATTCAATGTCGAATTCCTCAGCTTCGGGAAGTACCACAACTGAAGAGGCTGAAGTGTGAACCCTGCCCTGGGTTTCGGTTTGTGGAACGCGTTGAACCCGATGAACACCTGATTCATATTTCATAATTCCATAGACCCCATTGCCTGAGATCTTGAATATGATTTCTTTGTAGCCTCCTGAAGTACCTTCTGTGAATGAATTCAAGCTTATTTTCCAGCCTTTTGCATCACAAAACTTGGTGTACATGCGATACAAATCACCAGCGAAAATACTGGCTTCATCTCCACCCGTACCGGCTCGTATTTCAATGATTGCATCTTTACCATCTTCGGGGTCGGCCGGTAGAAGAAGCACTTTGATTTCCTCTTCCATTTCGGTCCGTCTTGTCATGAGTGCGTCTAATTCTTCCTTTGCCATTTCACGCATTTCTTCATCCTTTTCCTGCTCAAGCAGGGATTTGGTTGAAGTAATGTTTTTCAATACGTTGTCGTATTCATGATAGGCTTCAACAACCGGCTGGAGTTCTTTATATTCTTTATTGAGTTTGACGTAGCGTTTCATGTCTGTGATTACCTCAGGTTCGGTAATCATCTGCCCCACTTCATCAAATCGCTGCGCGACGCCTTTTAACTTTTCGAGTAACATAATCAATTTAATTAATACGAGAATTCACCGTGTTCAGATTGGATAGTCAGTTGCTTCTTTTCGGCTTGTTCACAATAGCCAACAATTTTTGCATCCAGACTGAAGCCTCCTGCAATATCAATGACCGTCTGAGCGAATGCATCCGGTAGGTAAAACTCAAATCTATGTCCCATGTTAAAAACCTTGTACATCTCGTGCCAGTTTGTGCCTGATTGATTCTGTATTATTTCAAACAGGGGTGGCGTTGGAAAGAGGTTATTTTTTATAACACGCAAATTGTCGATAAAGTTCAGAATCTTAGTCTGAGCTCCTCCCGAGCAATGGATCATGCCATGAACATGGGGACGAATCTGATTGAGGACCTCATGAACCACAGGTGCATAGGTTCGGGTTGGTGAGAGGACCAGCTTTCCGGCATCAATGCCTAAGCCCTCAATTTCCTCTGTGAGCTTCATCTGGCCAGAATAAACCAGCTCATTTGGCACTTCTGGATCAAATGATTCGGGATACATTCCAGCCAGATAGTGCTCGAAAACATCGTGTCGTGCTGAGGTCAATCCGTTACTTCCCATCCCCCCGTTGTATGCTCTTTCATAGCTGGTTTGTCCAGTCGATGACAGTCCGACAATAACGTCGCCCGGTTGAATTTGGTCATTGGCAATCACTTCATCTCTTTTCATTCGGGCAGTAACCGTTGAATCAACGATGACGGTTCTGACAAGATCTCCAACATCGGCTGTTTCACCCCCTGTAAATACCAGATTGAGACCCAAATCATTGAAATGATCAATCACTTCGGCTGTACCCTCGATAAGGGCAGTAATCACTTCACCGGGTATATTGCTTTTATTTCGTCCGATTGTTGAGGAAACAAGGATATCTTTACAAGCACCCACACACAGTAGATCATCCGTATTCATCACGATGGCATCCTGTGCTATTCCTTTCCATACAGATAGGTCACCTGTCTCACGCCAGTATAAGTAGGCTAAAGATGATTTGGTTCCTGCTCCGTCGGCGTGCATAATATTGCAGTAGGCTGGGTCATGACCAAGCACATCCGGAATAATTTTGCAAAAAGCATTCGGAAAAATGCCTTTATCCAATCGGCTAATGGCTGCGTGAACATCTTCTTTTGAGGCAGATACACCTCGTTGACTATACCTGGAATCCTTGCCCATAACGAGGGGCAAAGGTACTAAATTTAAGGCAGTTTTTTTCCTTCCTTAGTTTTCTTGATTTTTTCGGCTGCCGCTTCTCTTTTTCGATTTTGCATGTCTTTATCAACTCCTTTTCCGGTAAATCCAGCGGCCTCTCGGCCTTTATTCAGTTCTTTTTGACCCATCTCCAGAATCAGTTGATCCTGATCCATTCCCTGTGCAGCCTTATCTCGTGGTACGAAGTCAGTACTCAGTACTCTGAATTCGGTGCGGCGATTAAGCTGATGAGCGATCTCCTGATCTTCTGTTTGATCGAGATCATCAATAAAGAATTTATTCAGGGTGTCTCCCTGAGCGATAAAGGTGTAGTCAATCGCCATCAGGGAATCGATTACACGGGGCATCTCAGGGCCGTATCCTCTGGCTTTCAGCCGGTCCCCATCGATATCTTTAGACATCAGGTAATTGACGACTGACTGGGCCCTTCGCTGTGATAATTCGAGGTTTGACATGGTACTGAATGGTCTAACATCTGTATGCGACATCAACTCAATGGTGATATTGGGGTTGTCATTCAGGGTCTCAACCAATTCATCCAGGGCAACCATCGACTCAGGACGCAAGTCCCATTTAGCCAGATCGTACAATATATTTGGCAACTCCACTGGTCTTTCAATCGGGGCCATCACCAGGCTAACCTCAAACTTTCGACTATCCGGAATACCCATGGTTGTTTCTCTAACCTTACCGTTGAGAAATCCTCGCTTCAATGACACCAGAATGTAGTCGGTTTCGGGCTTCAGGTTGAAACTAAACTGCCCGGTTGAATCAGTAGTGTATTCTAAATTTGTTCCTTCGCTTCCGATAAGTCTGACGTTTGCCGAATCAACGGGTAACTGATCTTTCTCATTCAGCACCAAACCTGCAATTGAAAATCGCTTAACTGGAAGCATGAAGGAGTATATATCATCGCCACCTCTGGCTCCTTCTTTTCTATTGGAAGTAAAGTAGCCCCGTTCATCTTCCTTTTGAAAAACCATTGCAAAATCATCCCCTTCAGAATTCAGTGGAACCTTCATATTCTCTACTTTCCAATTCCCGTCAGGTAGCAAAGTAGCTGAGAATAGGTCAAGCCCCCCCATCCCAAGATGGCCATTGCTTGAAAAATAGAAGAGTGAATCACTTCGATAGGTTGGGAACATTTCATCACCTGAGGTATTGATTTGGCAGCCCAGGTTGTCAGGTGATTCCCAGTTTCAACCCGCACTTTCTCGGGTAGTCTTCGAAATGTGATTCTTTCCATGACCACCATATAGATTCGCAACAAATAACATCACTGTCATATCTTCAGACAAACTGGGGTGTGCAATAACTACGGAGTCATGGGCGATAGGAACAACAACAGGTTCTGCCCACCCATCATTTGATTTTTTTGCTTCCATGATTTGACACCCGAGCTCTTCGTCCTTATCGAAACGACAGCGTGTGAAGAACATTGTTCTCCCATCTTCTGACAACCAAGGAGCTCCATCGTCGTACATCGTTGAAATTGATTCGTCTAGAGGTACTGGCTCAGACCATTTTTGCTTGTTATCGAGGCGTGTAGAAAAAATATCAGTAAAACTCTCTCCTGTTGCGCCATGTGGTTTATTGCCTTCAGCCCCTTCTCTCGAACTGGTGAAATACAATTCCCGGTAGTCGTCACTGGCAAAGACCGGTGTAAAATCGTTCTCACGAGAATTAAAATCTTTGATGTTTTCTATTTGATAGCGTGTGGGATTGGCCTTCCAGGTCAAAACAGAATCACAGCCTTGCAGAGCAAAATACGCGATTGAATCTTCTGGAACGGCTTCCAGGTAGGTTTGATATTCGTCTTTCGCAGCCTCCAAATCGCCATACATTTTGAGCATTTCTGCATAATAGAAGTGTACGATTGGATTGGGATATTTGCGTTTGATTACCCTGCTATACTGGGCCTTAGCTTTAGTAATTTGATTGGTTAACCGGTAGCACTCAGCTATTTTGAATGTAATCTCAGTCTTTTTTGCCCGGTCTTTTTCTTTCGAGTAGGCTTTTTTATACTTATCGATGGCATTGTAGTACTCTCCAATACCGAATGTTTTGTCAGCAGCCCCAACCAAATCTCTTCTTTGAGCGGTTGCTGGCTCAAGAAGTATAAGTAAAAACAGTGATAACGTAGTGATTCTTAACGCCTTCATATACAATCCCTTTTCTCCTGAATGGAGGTAAAAATAGGCAATATTTGCCTCAATTAAAATAAGTAACGAGACAAATACCACCTATCGTATATAAGGGATCCACCTTATTATAAAGACTTAGCGAGCGTAGAGTAATTCTCGGTATTTTGGCAGCGGCCACAAATCGTCATCAACAATTAATTCGAGCTTGTCAATGTGGTACCTGATCTGGTAAAGATAGGGTTTCACCTTC
>CAYUGX010000174.1:0-10502 GCA_964444375.1 uncultured Porphyromonadaceae bacterium
TTACTGTTGTGTTAAACCGATATCCAACACCACGGAGACCCACCACCCAGTCTTCTCGTTCTGAGCATCTTGCTAACTTCTTCCTCAAATTAGCTAAATGGGTATCAACAGTCCTGGGGGTAACGAAAACATCTGCACCCCAAACCTCGTCAAGTATAAAATCACGTTTTAACACCTTACCTTCATTAGCCATAAATAATTGCATCAAAGAAAACTCAATTGCCGTCAAATGAATGTACTCCTCTTCACAGAAGAAAGTATGCTTATCGACATCTAGCATAAAAGGACCAGATCGGTAAATGGTCGACTCGTTCTCAGAAAGAGCACCTCTTGACCGCCTCAAAACTGCTTTTACCCGGGCCTGTAATTCATGTGGACTGAAAGGCTTTGTCACATAATCATCGGCACCAATCTCTAATCCCAACACCTTGTCAATATCCTGGCTTTTAGCGGTCAGCATAATGATTGGAGTACCAATACCGAGTTGCCTAAGCTGCTTGCAAATCTCCATTCCATTCATCTCCGGTAGCATCAGGTCAAGCAGAATCAGATCATAGTCCAGATCCTGCGCCTTCTCAAAACCCTTAATCCCATTTGTCGCCACATCCACCGAGTACCCTTCAAGATAGAAATCGTCTTCCAAAGCCATCCCGATGTCGGGATCATCTTCAATGATGAGTATTTTCTTCATGATTCTGTGCTTTCATATGGTAACCTAACTGTAAACGTACTACCCTTACCAGGCTCACTACTAACAACAATACTGCCAGCATGCGCCTGCACAATTTGCTTCACAATGGCCAACCCAATACCACTGCCATTAATTCCCTTCCGAATGACCAGCTCGCCCCGATAAAAACGACCAAAAATCCTTCTTTGATCCTTTCTCGAAATACCAAAGCCATCATCAGTGATGCTGATTTCCACCTGATTCTTAACAGTATTGAGGGCAACAATAACATTACGTTGGTCACCCGAATATTTAATCGCATTATCTATCAGGTTGTAAAATACCTGCATCATCCCACTACTATCAGCATACACTGGGGCCATTTCCTCTGGGTACTTGAAGTCGATCTCAAAACCAGCCTGACTGTTTTTAATTACAAGAAGGTCTATTACCTTTCGGATGGATGCGATCAAATCACATGGCTCAAAGCGGTACTTCTTCTCCCCTTCCTCCAGTCGGGAGAAATCCAAAATGTTATTTACTAAATGACTGAGACGTTCACTTTGGGTGAGCATGCTGCTATAGTAGTCTTGTTTTCGTTCCTCAGACCGCATCCGGCCTTTCATCAACATCTCACTCATTTGCCGAATCGAAGTAATCGGACTCTTGAACTCATGTGATACTGTACTAATGAATTCTGTTTTTAAATTAGCCAATTGATACTCTTTGGCCAGGGCTCTTAGAACCAGGAAAAGACCAATCGCTATCACTACTACGATCAAAACAAATCCCAGAGAATAATAGATAAAGTCCCGATCAGCAAACCATTCGTTTTCCTCCTCCCACAGCCTGACCTCCCAGGCACCCAACATGGGCTTTGTGAAGCTTACAAAGGAATGGCTTTTCTGAGCAAAAGTAGAATCCTGATAAAGTGCCCGATCAATATGGTCCCGAATCTGCCAGTGGATTTGTCCCACAACTCCTTGCTTACCTAGTAATGGTGATGCCCTTTTTAGCAATTCACTTTCATTAAATATAATGGATAGGGCATATTCACTGTAGTGCATGAAGGTGAGTAGTACAGCTATGGAATCTTCATAATAGGGGTAGATATAATCAACCCCCCAAAGTGCTTCCTGGTCCTGATGTTCCAATCCTTTTTCTATAGCAGCAGACAGGTTTTTGACAATCGACTGAAAAGGCTGAGAAGACTTTCCTACAACGCTGTCTGAAAGCTCAGTGGCTAAATAAGCGATAGGACCTCTGTGATCAGATCCGGCAATAGCCAGAACCAGTCCTTCATCCATAATAGAACGTCCCGCATCTGGATCTCGTAAATGAAGTTGATCAGCTTCCCAGATAAAATGTTCCGGAGCAAAATGGCGATAACACTTGCTAATGGTATCTTCAATGGACTTCACAAATGCTTCGTAACGCCTGGTTAAACGTTGCTCCATCAGCTGTTCATCCACCATGGTGTGTCCCATAATCCCGCGATAGGCCATGATACCCAGTATACTTCCGGGCAAAACAATAGCCAGGGTATAGACCACAACCAGACGTCTGAACTTCTTTCTGGGGTTAACAGGACTCATCAGGTAAGTGTTTCAGGTAAAATTGGTCAATTACTTCGTTTTACGGGTTAAGGGGAAAAAAGATTCGGTTAAGATTTGGTTAAGGCCACCTGTAAATTAAGAATGTAACTTTAAAATATTCTTTACTTTTGCACCATCAAAAGGACACGTAAGAGATGACCGACAAAAACAACCATGCCGAAGAAGCGAAGTCTCTGAATTTTATAGAGCAGATCATTGAAGAAGACATCCGGGAGGGAAAAAACGAGGGTAGAATTCATACCCGCTTCCCACCTGAACCAAATGGCTACCTGCACATCGGACACTCAAAGGCTTTTTGCCTTGTTTTTGGACTGGCCGAGGAATACGGTGGAAAGTGCAACCTGCGCTTCGACGACACCAATCCCGAGAAAGAAGACGTTGAATACGTGGATGCCATCAAGGAAGACATCCAGTGGATGGGATACGACTGGGATGACCGGGAGTACTTTGCATCAGATTATTTCGATCAACTCTATCATTATGCAGAAAAACTTATTAAAAAAGGTAAGGCATACGTGTGCCATATGTCGGCCAAGGAGGTAAGTGGAAGCCGTGGAACTCCAACCGAGCCAGGCAAACCCAGTCCGTATCGCGATCGTTCAGTTGAAGAGAATCTCGACCTTTTCCACCGCATGAAAGAGGGTGAATATCCCGATGACACCTGCACCCTGCGAGCTAAAATCGATATGGCTTCTCCCAACATGCACCTACGTGATCCGATCCTGTACCGAATCAGACACACCGAACACCACCGCACAGGTAACGAATGGTGTATCTACCCCATGTACGACTGGGCACACGGACAAAGTGACTCGATCGAAGGCATCACCCATTCACTCTGTACCCTTGAATTTGAAGTGCATCGCCCCCTGTACGAATGGTTCATAACAGAATTGGAGATCTTTCCATCACGACAAATAGAATTCGCACGCCTTAACCTCAGCTATACCATTATGTCGAAGCGGAAATTGCTTCAATTGGTTGAAGAGGAACACGTGAATGGATGGGATGATCCGCGTATGCCTACCCTGTCGGGTTTGCGTCGCCGTGGGTATACACCCGCTTCGATTCGAAATTTCGTTGAGACAGTGGGTATTGCCAAGCGCAATAATGTAATCGATGTTGCCCTGCTCGAGTTTTCGGTACGTGAAGACTTGAACAAGGTGGCTCCACGTGTAATGGCAGTGCTCGATCCGGTAAAAATCGTCATCGATAATTATCCGGAAGGTCAAGAAGAAGAGCTTGACACCATCAATAACCCCGAAGATGAGTCAATGGGCATCCGCAGCATGCCTTTTTCAAGGGAACTGTATATCGAGCGCAATGATTTCATGGAAGATCCACCAAAGAAGTACTTCAGGTTGTCACCTGGTAAAGAAGTGCGCTTGAAATCTGCTTACATCATCAATTGTGAGTCGGTAGAAAAAGATGAAAACGGAGAAATCAAAGTCATCCACTGCACCTACGACCCCGACACCAAAAGTGGTAGTGGTACTGTAACTCGCAAAGTCAAAGGCACCCTGCATTGGGTATCAGCCCCACATGCACTGGATGCCGAAGTGCGTCAGTACGACAGGCTCTTCATGGATCCCGATCCCGATGGTCATAAAGACAAAGAATTCAAAGAATTCCTCAATCCCGATAGCCTCAGCATTATCAAAGGCTGCAAGGTTGAACCCTCATTGGCTTCAGCCAGATATCCCGATCATTTCCAATTCCAAAGACTAGGTTACTTCAATTGCGACAAAGACAGCACCGAGAATAATTTGGTGTTTAACAGAACGGTACCGCTGAGGGATAACTGGAGCAAAAAATAAGACCTAAGACCTGAGACTTAAGACTTAAATTAGACATAAGTTTCCAAGTATATAAGTTATAGGTAAAAGAAAGACCCAACGTCATCGAACTTGGGTCTTGTTGTCTTCAGTCTTACTACTGATCTAAGTCTTAAGTCTCAGGTCTTACGTCACATTGATGTAATGTTTTGCCCCTATCTTCGTATTACTATTCAAACGCATGAGACAAAGAGATTTTCTTGCACTGCTCGAACCATTGGAACCAAAGCTTTTTGGTTTCGCCTACCGGATGCTCCGGGATGAGGATGCAGTGCACGATGCGATGCAGGAAATGTCTCTGCGACTCTGGAAAAAAAGGAAGAATTGAACAAAAATCAAAACATATCAGCCTACAGCTTTCGTGTCATGCATAATATTTGTATCGATGTACTCAGAAGTCGCAGAAGTGAACCACTGTCATCCCTGGGAAAGCAGGGACCTGCTTCAGAAAATGCAGAACATCTGATAGGACTCAAAGACACCATTTCTCACATCCGAACCGCAGTAGCCAAATTACCGATCAAACAACGCACCATCATTGAGCTCCACGACTTCCAGGAATTCTCGTATGATGAAATTGCCGATGTGCTTGACATGGAAGTTAATGCCGTACGAGTAAACCTCTCAAGAGCCCGGGCAAAGATCGTTGCTCAATTCAAAAAGGAGGAAATTTATGAGTGATACAAATAAGATATATCAGGAATGGATTAACCATGAGAAACGCGAAGCTAAGGAAGCGTATGAGCGGTATAAAGAAGTTATCAGTCATCAGTCTTCAGACTTCAGCAACTTGGCAACTCGAAATTCAAAATTCAAGCTTCGCCTCTCGCCTTTCGCCTCTCGCATTGCGGCAGCGATCCTCATACTCACCCTGGGGACTACTCTATGGTTGAAGCGGTCGGATCTATTTGGTCCACGGTATACCGATGAGCAAATCGCCTGGTCGTACGAACACACACTGAAGACCCTAGCACTATACTCGAAAAATCTCACTGAAGGATTCGATAAGCTACAGGCGGTGGCCAGGCGTAGTCTGGCTGAAGATCCTGCTCGTGATAATAGCCAGGCGCAGCCTGGCTCGACTAGGTGATCGCATCGAGCTTCAAGGTGCGCACCACTGAAAAGCCAGGCTCAGCCTGGCTCGACTAAGTGATCGCACCGAGCTTCAAGGTGCGCACAACTAATGACACAAACTAAATAGATTAATATCATGAAAAGACTCATCACAATCACACTCATCCTGCTCCCAATAATGGCTGCAGCACAAAAAGGAAGTAATAATACAGTGGCTGACTTCTTCAAGAAGTACAGCGAATACAGTGGCTACCAATCGATCGAAGTCACAGAAGACATGTTCGAGATGTTCAAAGAAGTGAAAAATGCTGATCCTGAAATGGTTCAATTTTTAACCAAACTTAAGTACGTACGCTATCTGGAATACGAAGGTGGTGGATTGGTAACCGGGATCAGTGTCGTTACACCAGTGAAAGGAAGTAAAGCAGGAACCCTTATTGTCGATGGCAAGCCAATTGCACAAACTGGCAAATCCAAAAAGAAGAACTCAGGTAAATCTACCATTTACGTTGAGGGCAAACCCATCACCACAACAACTAATGTATCAACCGCAAAATCTGGCGGTATGGGTACGAGTAAGGCAAGTAATATAGTCCCTATCTCAGAAGTGGGCGGGTCAGTGGTTTACTCAAGGGCCATCGATGAGATTAATCTCAAAAGCTACAAGCAACTCATGAAAGCCAACCACGATGGCGAAAAGATGGTCTTCTTAAAAAAAGAATTCACCAGCAACCCGACCGACCAGGAATTCCTCCTGATCCAAGGGAATACCATGATCAACATCCGAGGCGACATCAACATTACCCATCTGTATGAACTTGAGGATATTTTGGAGGCGATAGGCGAAATACTACCTATATAAGACGTAGGACCTAAGACCTAAGACTTAAATTGGACTTAAGACTTTATGTATAAAGACCCGAGTATGGTTGAACACTTGGGTCTTTTCTGAATAACAAATTTTATAACTTAAAGACTTAAGAACTTATGTCTAATTTAAGTCTTAGGTCTTACTTTACGGGAACCGTGAACCCCAACCACTCTTCCAGCTTCGCATAAATCTTCTCCTGCATATCCTCTGGAAAAGCGGTAATCCTTGCACCATGATACCCACCGGGTTGAATCATAACCAGTGCATCAGCCGGACCTTTTATCTCAGTGACTCCTGTGGCTGTCCAGGTATCGTATTCGCCGTAAATGTATAGCATTTTGTCACCCCTGTTCTGGACAAAATCATGAAGATACGCAAGGGTATTTGGATTAAACGTGGTATCGATTCCGTAGGGTGTTAGGGTAAAATCCCAGGTGATGTCGGTTGTATCCGGTAGGTACTTCTTGTAAGGTTCAATATCGTACCCATAATAACCCATTTCGTTCATGGCCTGATAGTAGTGCGATAAGAATCCCACAATACCAGGTTCGCTGAAATAAAAGATGGCATTTACCTGATTAAATGGTTTCAACAACTCCTCAATACTGGCTTCTTTATCTGGCAAATTCAGGGGCTTCACTTGTCCGTATTGCCACATGGCAAACGGAAACTCCAACACGCCCAGGTCGTATCCACGGTCAATGCCCATGGTGAAGGTCCAGTTGGCTTTTTCAGCCATCTTTTTCATAATTGGCATAATCTCATCTTTACGCTCAAAAAGCGCAATCTGATATTCGTATACCTTCTTACGCTCAGCTTCAGTGCCCACATTCTCCAAAAAATCATATATACGCGGATCAACCTTTGCGGTATTCAGCGGAGCTACATAGGGAATGGCCACATCAATATCATCGGGATAAATCGCCTTAAACTGAATGGTGGTTTGTCCGTCTTTGCTGTGGCCGGTACTCACCCATTTACCCGGGTAGAGGGTCTCAAATGCCTCTACAATGCGGTGAAGATCAGTAGCAGCTTGCCAAACGGTAAGGTTATCCCAAACCAATGGATCAGGAACTGATTCACCAAAATACCGATGCTCAACCCTGATCAGGTTGGCTTTCAACAACATAGCGGGTTCTGCTCCACCTAATCCCCTGGCGGTGTAGCCTGAAGTGCTCAGTACCATAGGACGATCGAATCCGGCATGGCCAATAAATATACGTTGCGTAAACTGAGCTCCGCTTGGATAATTGTGATCAACGGGCTGGGTGAATTTCAGTTCATAGGCCTCCTGAAACTGACCAAAATAGCGTGTCTCACTAACCACTTCAACTCCGTCAACCGCTTCTAATGCTTTCAGAAATTCCGATTTCTCCTGGGCTTGCAGGGATAATGCTGCTACTGCAAAAACTGCGAATATTACCTTTTTCATTATTGAGAATTTTTCGATTTGATCGATATTTTAGAAACGAATATGGGCGCTCGCCCCGATAAATAGGGATCCGCTTCGCTTCGACATAGCGCCCCTACCAGCATACATCACCATCAATCACCTTCCATCACCTTCCATCACCTTCCATCACCTTGCCCTCATCCTTCGCTTCGCTTCCCATCACCAATTCTAATTCAGCGCCTTGAACAATTTCGCTGTGAAGTAAATAAAATCGGTCTAATGGTTCTCCATTTAATTTAAGGGATTGAATATAGACGTTTTCTTTTGAATTATTGATGACCCTGATTACGAACTTCGCACCTTCATAATAGTCAGGATCGAGATCAAATTCGATATAATCAAATATTGGACTACCGATCTGATAAACAGGGTCTTCAGTGGTGCCTCCATCAAGCTGAAACAGCCCAATTTTCATCAATACCGCCAACGATCCCATCAGGCCCTGGTCTTCATCGCCATTATACCCTACGTAGGGGGTTAATCCGGTATACACTGAATCAATAACGGCCCGACTCCATTTCTGTGTCAGCCACGGTGCTCCTACTGCATTGAAGATATAGGCTGTTTGCATGGATGGCTGATTGCCATAATTTATCGGGATGCGTCGAAATTGCTTATTCAATTCCTGATCGTGTGATTTTCCGGCAGTAAAACCCAAATCAGCGGCCTTTTCAAATGAAGTATTCAATCGCTCGATGAGTTTGTCTTGTCCACCCATCAATCGGGCCAATCCATCGTAATCATGGGGCACGAACCACACAGCCTGTGCGGCATTTGACTCAACAAAACCAATTGCATGGGCATAAGGATCAAAGGGTCCAACCCACAAACCTTGACGATTGCGTGGGTGGAAGAAACCAGACCGATCATCCCAAAGGTTTTCGTAATTCTTTGAACGAATCATGAAGATCTCATAATCCTCATCATGTCCTAGTGATTTTGCCAATTGGGCAAGTGTGAAATCCTGAAAAGCATATTCGAGCGTTTGCCCAGCGCCGGCCAAATGAAAGGCACGAAGCTTACGCGGATGCGGATAGGGTACATAACCCATCTTGATATAATTCTCAATTCCACCACCCTGAGCTGTTCCATGCTCATAACCCGCTTTACCCATCAATCCACCAGGTAAGTGATTCTTTTTCAGCCCTTCATAGGCCAGCTCCACATCCCAATCGCGAATTCCTTTCATGTAGGCACTCACGAAAAAAGGGGTACTTGATGCGCCGGTCATGACGTAGGTATAATTACCACCCGATGGCCCTCTAGGTATCAAACCACCATCTTCATAATACTGTAAAAAAGAGTTGCAGAAATCACTGACTTTTTCAGGATACACCAGTGACCATAAAGTGTTCAGAGTCCACTGAGCTCCCCAGAACGAGTCAGAGTTGTGGTGCTCAAATTTCGGTTCACCAAATTCATCGAGAGGGAGTTGCTTGACTTTTTTCTTACCAGATGTATAATCAGCATATTTGCCATTTACGTCATTGATCACCCGGCGGCCAAGCAGTGAATGCCACAAATCGGTATAAAATCGCCGTCGGTCTTCTTCACTGCCCCCTTCCACTGTAAATCGCGACAACCAGGTATTCCATTCGTCTTTCGATTCGGTCACAACAGCATCAAAATCCCAATCCGGTAGTTCTGAATCCACGTTCAGCTTGGCCTGCTTCATACTTACATAGCTGATCCCTACCTTCATCTGAATGCTGGTTCCTGATTCTTCAGTAAACGTAATTATGGCTCCTGGATTTTGCCCTTTAACCCGTTTCACATCTTTCAACGCCTGTAAACCCTTCCAGCCATCCAGGCGTTCAATCTCGCCATCGACGACAATATGAAAATAAACGGTTACGGGCAAGGGTCTCCTGACGGTTCGCTCGTTTATAACATATCCCCTAAGTTCATGTTCATTCACCTGCCGGATAAAACCACCTGCCATTTTACTCGGACCCAGGTTCTCACTCAGGTCGAGCACAATTTTGGCTGCTACTCCATCCGGATAGGTGTAGCGATGAAATCCGACACGCTTCGTTGAGGTCAACTCAGCCTCAATACCAAATCGCTCAAGTAGGACCTTGTGATAACCCGGTGCTACGACTTCTTCATCGTGGCTAAAATTCGAATGGTAATTATTCTTGATGTGTTTGATCGATTTATCTGAAACAACGGGCATAGTCAAAACACCAGCCATTTGCCAGGCATGTACATGACTAAAGCCCTTAATCTCCTCTTCATCATACACATAACCCGACCCCCAGGCACCATCGAGCTTAGTATCAGGTGACAAATTCACCATACCGAACGGCCGACAAGCTGAGCTAAAGTAAATCCAGCGTGAGTTGGCCGCATCGAGTAAGGGGTAAACCTGGTCGACCGGTTGCTGGGCAAAAGACGAGAGGCGAGAGACGAAAGGCGAAATAAAAACCAATAGTATGAAAAAAGCTTGCCACTTGTAATCCCGATAAATTGGGGATCTACCTGATAACTGATAACTGATTGCTTGCCCCAAACTAGATCCGGGGACTGATGACTTGGTGTTCACTGTTGTCTGTTTATTATATTTAAACAAAACGTTACCCCAGTTTCTCTATTGCCTGTTCAATTCTAGCAACTGTTTCCTCTCGTCCAAGAACTTCCATTATATCAAAAACGGCTGGTCCCATCGGTGCTCCAACCAGAGCTAAACGCAAGGGTTGCATGATCTGGCCCATGCCTAATTCCTTTTCGTTGATCCAAGATTTGATTTCATTCTCCAAAACTTCGGACCTAAAAGCTTTAGTTTTGAGTGAGATCTCCGATTTCTCGGAGACAGGGTCTTCAGTTTTCAGCAAAGAGTTAAGTTCTAAGAGATAAGAGGTAGTATTCTCTTTCCAGGCTTTTTTGGTCATTTTTGGATCGTATGTTTCAGGTCTTTCGAAGAAAAAGCTCGCCTGCCCCCCAAAATCAGTTAAAAAATGCATCCGCTCCTTTACTAATCCAA
>CAYUGX010000175.1:0-10387 GCA_964444375.1 uncultured Porphyromonadaceae bacterium
TTCAGGAGGTTGAACTGCCAGGCAATTCATTTTCTTCTCCGGTAGAACACGAAGGGGTTGTTTATGTAGGTTGCGACGATAAAAATCTGTATGCATTTGATGGCTTAAAGCTGGCCGGAATTGTGGGTAGTTCTGTGGTCGACAACTGGAACAATAAAATTGACCAAACAAAATTGAAAGCCTTTCCCAATCCTTTTCCGAAAAATTGCACTTCAGCTTTGAGCTCATTGAAGCAGGAGAGGTCAGTATAAAAATTCTAGATCTCACTGGACGATCAATTGATCATATTCTAATTCAACCGCTCCCCAGTGGTCAGCATGTTATTGCTACCAGAATTCCCAGTGTAAGCCCAAACGGCATGATACTAGCACAACTTCTGCGCAATAATAAACCAATCTCATGTATTCGGCTATACAGGTCACAATAACACATCTCCAATCTCGCTATCACTAGGCCCTCGTTCCTTGTCCCGCCGTCCCTACTTCCCCGCTTCCCTGCGCACAAAGTGCAAAGAATCTCCCTTCAGTCCGTAGCCTACTTCTGCTCCGGCCATATGCAGCCTGGCCTCTAAACAGTTCATGCACTCGCTGGCTTCTTCATCCATACAGGGTTTATCTTCATATAGCTGGTAACCTTCACGATACTTGACCGGTGTGAGATTGGGCATAATGACATTTGAGCCCACCATGACTGCCTTTTCGCGGCCTTGTGGATCTAATGTTTGCATGGCCGTGGTGGCAGCGATGTTGATGTCTGGACACAAAATCCGAAGTATGGCTACCATTTTCAGCGATAGATCAAAGCGTTCTTTCTTACTGAGCAACTGGTCTCGGTATTCGTAAAGTGGGGTGTCTTCATGTTCTACATATGGGCCCATACCAATCATATCGATACCCTGGTTTTTGAAGAAGAGCAAATCATCGGCCAGGTCATCGAGTTTTTGAAAAGGCAATCCAATCATAACACCTGTACCTACCTGATAACCAATTGTTCGTAGGGTTTGCAATTGATTGATTCGTTTTGTGTAATCGTGGGTGCGATTGTTGGGGTGAAGTTTCAGATACAATTCGGGATTTGACACTTCAATTCGCAGTAAATAACGGGTAGCTCCCAAATCATACCATTCTTGCAGCACCTCTCTGGGCTGTTCACCTAATGAGAGTGTGATGCCCAGCTCGCCATTCGTCATCGTTCGAATATCAGCCAGTAATTCACTGATTCTAGTGGTAAAGCTTGGTGACGTTACTTCACCCGCCTGGATCACGATTGATGCATAGCGTTCTTCCCAGGCAAACCTGACTGCATCCAACACCTCTTCCTTGTCAACCTCATAACGCGCAACCTTGGTGTTGCCAAGTCGAATTCCGCAGTAGTAGCAATCTTTTTTACAGATGTTTGAGTATTCAATCAATCCCCTGAAATATACTGTGTTACCAATCAGCTTTTTCTTGATTTCTTTGGCCTTTCCAAACAATGCCTGGCGATCATCGCCTTCAGCAGTAAGCAGCTGTATCAAATCCTGTCGAGAGAATTCTTTTTGATTGAGTAGGGTTGAGATAGTCTTCATTACAAATAATCTTTATGCGATTCAGTGCAGTAGCCAAAGGGCTTGACTGCCCGGTGAAAAATGCCATGGACAAACGAGATGGCCATGCCGTAGTTACTGACTGGTACATTATTTTTTATCACCTTCCGGATTCGATTGGAGACTTGCCGACTTGTCATTACACAGCCTCCGCATTGGATGACCAGGGCAAAAGAGCCTAGATCATCCGGTAGGTCATCATGACTTGTAACTACCTGATAGTTGAGGTGAAGGCCGGTAAATTGATTGAGCCACCTGGGGATTTTGACCCGGCCAATGTCGTCACAGGATACCTGATGTGTGCAGGATTCAAGGATCAGAATTTTATCATCTCCTGTTAAGGTCGATATTTTTCTGGTTCCCTGGATGTAGGAATCGAAATTGCCTTTTTTGCGGGCCAGTACGATACTAAAACTGGTCAATGGAATGTGGTCAGGCACTGATCCGGATACTTTCGGAAAGGCCTGGCTGTCTGTGATCACCAGGGCCGGATCAGTGGATCTATTCTGCATCCAGGCATCCAGTTCACGTTCTTTAAGCACGACGGCCAGGGCATCATTATCCAGGATATCCCGGATGAGCTGAACCTGGGGAAGAATGAGACGTCCGGCTGGTGCTTCATCATCAATAGGGGTAACCAGAACGACCGTATCACCACCCCGGATCAGGTCGCCGATGAGTGATGACGATTGATAAGATTCTTCGGGGAGTTGCTGCTTGATGAGTTGAATCAGATCGTCTAGGGCGGTAGGGGTTTTGCAGCTGAACGAAACGCTGGGTTTTGGGGCCTGCCCCCAGCGGAAGCGGGGGTACTGGGTTCTGGGGCCTGCCCCCAGCGGAAGCGGGGGTGTTGGGTGCTGGGTGATTGTAGCTGAGTCGATTAAATCTGATTTGTTTTGGACTATGAGGTAGGGGAGGGCTTCGGTTTCGAATTTGTTGATCAGTTTTTGATCAGCTTCTTTAAAGCCATTATGGTCGATGACCAGGATGGCTAGATCGATTTTTTGGAGGACCGATAAGGTTTTCTTAAGGCGTTGTTGACCTAAATTAGTCATGTCTTCGGTACCGGCTGTGTCAATAACTACTGCAGGGCCTAATCCATGGATCTCGATGGTCTTTTTAACCGGATCGGTGGTCGTACCTGCCTGTTCTGAAACTATAGCCAGTTCTTGACCAGTCAAAGTATTCAACAATGAGCTTTTACCGGTGTTAGTCCGACCAAAGATGCCAATATGGGGTTGGCTGTCTTTTCCTTTTGTACTCATGATGGAAGTGTTTTAACTGAGAAACCGAGTTGCATGAGATTGCCGACATCAATGTACTTGGACAGCAATTCATTGTCAATCAATTGCAATTCGAGATTAGCCTCAATGATTGAACAGGCATGTGTTTTCATATACTGGACCAGTTCACTGGCTTTGTGGTATCCGATCACCGGAATCAATGCCGTTGAGAGACTCGGGGAATGCAGTACTTTTTGATGTTGTTGTTGTTTATTGATCTGAATACCATCAACACAATTTGTGCTCAGGCTATGGCAGGCATGTGTCAGCAGATCGAGGCTGTTTAAGAGGGATATACCAATCTGGGGAAGATAGGGATTGAGCTCGAGATTGCCCTGCGCAGCCAGGTTAGTGATTATGGCGTCGTTGGCGTAGACCTGGTGACAAGAACTAATGACAAATTCAGGAATAACGGGATTTACCTTCCCAGGCATGATTGAGCTACCAGCCTGTCGGGCCGGTATGTTGAATCCCTGTTCACCACTGAGGTCTGAACTTAGTATCCTGAGGTCACCCGATAATTTTTCGAGGTTCACAGCCAGTGCTTTTAGCAAGCCATGCAGTTCAACCAGGTCATCGTGATTTGCAGTAGCATCTGACATGTTCTCACTACGCGAGACAGGCAGGTTCGTAATTGATCTCAAATGATCGATTAGAACCATGATGACGTAGCGTGGAACGGTCAACCCCGTTCCAATAGCGCTACCCCCAATATTCAAGACTTTGATTCTTTCTTTCCCTTTAGAAATTCGCCACCAGTCTCTTGACAAGGCATCGGTATAGTTGCTGAAGAGTCGTCCAAAGGTTGTCGGTACAGCTTCTTGATATTGTGTATAACCTATTCTGAGTACTGTCCGGTATTGAGCTTCTTTCTTTTCAAGACTATGTCGAACTTGATTGATGGCGGTCTCTAATTGGCCCAGCTGATTCATTGCTGCTATCCGTAAAGCTGATCCAACAGTGTCATTCGTGCTTTGGAACAGATTGGCTTCTTCAATGGGATCAATGAGACTATATTCTCCTGGCCGTGAATTGAGTTGTTGCAAAGCCAAATTGGTAATGATCTCATTGATATTCATGTTGATTGATGTTCCAGCACCGCCCTGTATAGCTGGAACAATGAATTGTTCAAATTGCTTACCATCAGCCACCTCAGCTGCTGCTGCTTTGAGCGCTTCAACGATTTCACATGTGGGTAATTTGAAAGGCCAATCCTGGTTTGGGTATTCTTGATTTAGCGTGGAGATAAAGTTTTCGATGCTGGTGTAGAATGCTAACTTGATCTGTCCCATAGCCTTATACCAGGTCGAAGGAAATGTAGATTGCCCTGGAAAATTCTCACGCGCCCGCATCGAATGAATGCCATAGAGGGCTCCTCTAGGTACCTCTACCTCACCCATAAAATCACGCTCAGTTCTGTTGCTCATAGTGTCATTCATTAAAAATACAGATCTCGTTCACCGGCTTTAATTCGTTCAATTCGCTCACGGATTTTTTCAGTTTTTATGGCGCCGTTGTGCCCATTGAGTGTAGAAAGGTTGGTTTCAATGACATTCCAACCGTTTTCTTTGGTTTTCTCGTTGCCATAATCCATTAGGTATTCGGCCAATGTGAGCATGGCATTTGGTGAACAGAACCGCTTAATAAATCCAGGTCTTGAGAATTCCATGAAGTGCTCCCCGGTGCGACCCAAACGGTAGCAAGCTGTGCAGAATGAGGGCAGCATTTCATCCGATAGGAGTTCATCAATCACTTCGGCCAAACTTCTGTCGTCGTTGATCTTGAATTGCTCACGATTCAAATCTTGATCCTGCATGGCCTCATCCTGGTACGAACCCAGTTCGATCTTTGTGCCCCCGTCAATCTGGGATACCCCAAAACTCAGCACTTCACGACGGATATGCTCAGGTTCACGGGCAGTGAGAATCATACCGGTGTAGGGGACCGCCAGGCGCAGTATGGCAACCAGTTTCAGAAAATCTTCGTCATTGACCAGGTATTTTTCATCGACTTCTGAATCAGAAGCTTCCTGGAACCTGGGAAAAGAGATGGTATGTGGTCCAACATTGTAGACAGCTTCAAGATGGTTGGTGTGACGAATCAAGCTCATCACCTCGAAACGCCAATCGTACAAGCCAAAAAGTGCACCGATGCCTACATCATCCAAACCAGCTTCCTGTGCCCGGTCGAGGGCGGTGATGCGGTAGTCGTAATCGCGTTTTTTCCCACCCAGATGGTATTGGGCGTAAGACTCAGGGTGGTAGGTCTCTTGAAAAACCTGGTACGTGCCAATCCCTGCTTGCAAAACAGTTCTGAATCCATCGATGTCAAGGGGGGCTGCATTGATATTTACCCGTCTGATCTCGCCTGGCCCTTTTTTAACCTCATAGACAGTTCGTGCAGAATCGGCAATAAACTGGGCATCGTATTTGGGGTGTTCGCCAAAGACCAGTATGAGTCGCTTTTGTCCGGTTTCTTCCAGGGCTTCTACCTCCCTGACCAGCTCTTGTTCACTGAGTGTTTTTCTAACAGAATCTTTATTGCTGGCTCTGAAACCACAGTATTTGCAATTGTTGGTGCAGCGGTTTCCGACATACAGTGGTGCAAACAAAACAATCCGGTTACCATAAACCTGTTCTTTAAGGGTACGGGCGCCCTGTTTGATTTCTTCCACTAGTTCAGGATCGGTGGTGTTGATCAAGACTGCTGTTTCTTCAAGGGATAACCGGTTTTTGGCCAGTGATTTCTGAATCACGGCTCTTACCCGTTCGGGGCTTGACTGGGTGGTATTGATTTTGTCCCAAATCTCCTCTGGATCAAGGAAATTTTTCATGGGTTCATCAGGGATTCGGCAGGCTTCAGGATTGAATTTCATCTATTCGATTGTTAAGGTAAATCATGGAATCAATGCGCACCAATAGCTGATCCACGGTATCCTTACGAACCGAGTGCTGAAGACAATCTATAGCTATGTAATTCTTGTCATTTCTCTTTTCCATCAGTAGCACTTTTGGATCAGATTGGTTAAGAATCTTTGCAGCAAAACTAGTCAACTGCGCAGATCTGTTAATTTGTTAACAAAGGTAGAGCTTTTCCTAAAATCGATACCATGATTTTTGTCACCGTTTGTTTTGGTGTGGTGCCTTCTGTGTTTTTGTTTATGTGTTTATACTTGCGGCTGGTGTCATTACTTCAAAGATTCTTTTAAATACCCGCAATACAGCTTGACATTTTTAGAAAAAGAGCTCTATCGGATGGAGGATATGAAGACCCCTGTCGTGTTGTCCCAGCACTATGGTTGGGATGGTTTTAGTTTTTTGTGGTGGACTGAAACTGAGCGTCGAGCCTTCTATGAGGTGATCAAAAACTACAATATTTTAGGCATATTCCACGGACACAGCCATGGGGTAGAGAAACGAATTTGGAATGGCATTCCCATCTGGGTTTGCGGATCCCCTCAAAAAATGGGTAAGCCCGGTGATTTCCTAGTTGCCAGGATCAAGCACAACAAACACAAAGTTTATCATCGTCAAAATCACCTATGGCATCAAATTCCCAAGAATAAATAAGCATTCAATTGGGGGTTGGCAAAAAAAATATTGCAAAAGATTGCCAGCGTGATTAATTGTTATTTATACACAATTTAGATAGAATCTAGATAATATTGCCTGATAATCAATGAAATCATGGTTTCTGGGGATGCTTATTCCTCCACCTATTGATAATCAGCGCTTATTTCAAACTGATTTAGGCAGCATACAGACCTTTCCGAAAACTCTCTGGCCTCGGGTCTGTTCTAAACTTTGCTATCTATTTAATTAACACGCAAAACTTCTACCATGAATAAAAATCTAAGGCACTTACCATTAATAAGCATCTATGGTATCATTTTCTTGCTATTCGTAAGCTGTGACTATCACGATTTCGATCAGGTTGAATCAATCGGAGATCCACAAGATGCTGGAGTCGAATTTATTAAGTATGGAAAGGATATGGGTAATTTTGTAAAAGATTTGTCTCTAGAGTCACCCGATCAGATAATTAATACCGATAATGCAGATCCTGATAAACTCGAGTTCCACGTAGCTCAATGGGTTGGTCCTGAACCCATGTTCACCCCTATCGCTTGGTCAATGAATCATGATTATGATCGTTTTAGGCGACTACATATTGATGCGCGAAATAGAGATGGCTATTCTACCTGGTCTGCTCCAAAGTTAATTAACGATTTTGTGGTTACGGATAAGCAAAATCCGTTTTTTACACTCACACATTATAAGTGGACCAATAGTGAGTGGAAGAACGTTGATGGAACAGATGTTCTGACTCTTCCAGCCAGCCATTCTTCAAGCGCGAAACTTCGTATGCATACGCATACATTATACAAGATTTCTGTGCAATACTCATCCCCTCCAGCCCACCTGCATTTTGTCTTAGACAGCTGGGATGAGTTCACGCCAAATACAAGGCCTGAAAAAACATGGGAAGTAACCAAGGTGGTTGATGCAGATGGTAAGGATCTGTCGCAAGACCCTGACTGGTTTTACTACGTAGACAATCGAATGACTTTCCAGAAGACACAAACCTTTGTGTTCATTCCGGGACAGTTACGCTCTGATGAAGAGCTTGATTTATTCGGCACCCTGCAAGATCACGAGAAATTGTATGGCACCTATAAATTTAGCGACTTTAACGCTGGGGGTGATCTCATTCTGACGCTAAGTTTTCCTGATTTTAAAGAAGATTTGACCGTTGTATCCTCTGACTATAATTCAGTGGTGCTGCGTGGTGAGCATAAAGGAAAAGTTGGTGTAGTCCATTTAAGTGTTGTAAACTAAGTAAAGGAAAGGTGATCATTATGAAAAAAATTAAATTACATATACTAGTATTCGTTTTCCTGGCCTCTACTGGATTCTCAGTGGCGCAAGTAGATATACAAAAGCAATTAGATCAAATACCCATGCAGTTTACCAATTATGTTGATGGGTACATGAACGACCTTACCTCAAATCAAGGATTTGCCTTTTTGAATAGCCTCAATACCAGCGGAAAGGTGCTGAATCAATGGGAACTGGTTTTTAAGTTGTCAGCTGGATCTGGCTTGTCAAAAAACTATGTGAATGCTGATTTTGGTCCTAATTTTATTGTCTCAGGCGTGGTTCCTTCATTATTCGGTTCGGCTGAATCTGGTGAACTTTTCTTCCAATTTCTAGATGATGAAACTGGATTGCCACTCTACAATCCATTTACTGGCGACCAATTTGGATTTGATATACCCTTACTGCCTGGTTTGGGATTGGGTTATGGGCTTTCTCCTGCGGTGATGCCTGTTCTGTCACTAGGCGTTGGTTATGGAACCGAAGTGTCCTTTGGGATTTTACCTGGTGTTCTGGGTTTGGGCACAAAAAACCTAAGCGACGATTTCACCCTGGATAATGATTTGATGATGTCGGTCGGACTTAAACACAACGTATTCAATTGGGTTCCTGCATTGAATGAAAAGAATTATTACTTGTCTCTGGGCATAAATTACAGTTTAGTGAGTTTGGGTGCGTCATTTAGCCCAGCACTTTTCGGCGGTTTTGACCTGCCCGAAAGCGAATACTATTCCCTGACCAATACACTATCTGGTATGGAATATCGATCTTCTAATATCGGATTTGAGCTTATTGCCACAAAAAAGCTGGCCTTTGTTGACTTGTCTCTTTTCGGAGCTTATCATTCAAGTCTATATACCGTTCAAAGCATCGGCGGAATCGATTTATCTGTGGCCAATAGTTTTAAGGTCAATAATCCAGATGGTTTTACAAGCTACACTATAGATAATTTAATCGACGTAAACAGTTCTTTTGGTACCCTGTTTTTTGGTGCAGCTGCACAATTTAACGTGGGCCCTGTTTCACTTGGTCTAAAGTATGGTATTGGAAATGTTCAATATGCAGCTGTTAATCTGGGCTTCAGAATTCTAAAGGGTAACTAGTATTCCGGGTTCCGATTTTTATAAGGATTTCTTGGTGATATACCAATTCGTATAAATATCCACCACAGTATTGGCCTATTTTTGAGTCAAAACGGGGAGGCTATGAAATTCAACGAATTGTGTATCAGCAACGCGAGTGACCTGATTTTCGGATCAGCACCCAAATCAATAATCACTAAACGAGGACTGCACATTGGTGGGGGTAAAGTATATCCCGAACTCAACTTCACTTTACCAACCATGGAAGTCTCCCTGTCGAACCAGGAGGCCGTGTATGCACAATATATTGAAATTGTCTCAGGGGCACTGAAACGGGCTGCTGACCTGCAATCTGAAGGCTTGATTCTCGAATTGGAAACAGTGGTTGAAATGACCCAGCATCCCGAGATTGGAATCGGTATCGTGAAACGGATGAATGAAATTTGCGAAGAGTATTTCATCAAACACGGCCTTAGAACCGATATCCGGCTTACACCCAATGACCTGAGAGAATTCGATCGTCCTCCCAAGATGCGCACCTCGTCAATGCTTACCCCGATGCTCGAATTGTTTGAGGGCGGAGCACATGCCGGAGGGGATTTGCTATCCATAGAATCAACAGGCGGAAAAGAAATCTCAGATGACGCCTTGATGATGTGTGACATCCGGCAATTTATTTTTTCACAGGCTGTTTTGGGGGTTCGGGATATGGGTTTTCTATGGGGCAAGATCCATGAGATTGGTCAGAAAACAGGTACCACCTTGGGTGGCGATACCGCCTGTGCGTTCGGAAATACCGCCATGGTGCTCGCTGAGAAAAAATACATCCCCAAACTGTTTGCAGCAATTGCCCGGTTGGCCACCATCGTTCGCTCATTGGTTGCTTTCGAATATGGTGCCCAGGGGCCCGATAAAGATTGCGGTTATGAAGGTCCGTTTATCAAGGCCATTACCGGGGCTCCCATATCCATGGAAGGCAAATCATCCGCTTGTGCGCATTCCAGTCCGGTAGGTAATGTGGCCGGTGCTTGTGCCGATTTGTGGAGCAATGAATCCGTTCAAAACATTAAACTCCTCGCCGGTATGGCACCCACCGTGTCGATGGAACAGCTTGAATATGATGTAAGGCTTATGAATGCTGCCATTGACCAGGGTAAAGAACAAGCGCATCACCTGCAGTCATTTATGGTTCAGTCTGATATCCGTCTTGATCCCCAGGCTTATATTCTGGCTCCCGACCATGTTATTGAAATTGCACAGGCTATAGTCAATGAAAACAATTATGTCGCTGCAACTCGATCAGCCTGCTTGAAGGGAATTGAAATTCTTGCGGAGGCAAAGAAACAAGATAAGCTCATCATCGATCCGATGGAAGAGGCCTGGTTTGATTCCATTCGGGCCGGGGTAGAATCGGTACCCGATAATGAGGCCGATTTTGTGAATGAAATGAGGAGCACTCTCGACCCACAAAAGATTGATCTCAAAGGGTACGGATTCTAAATATGCAGCACCCGTAGTGCACTCAAGACACGAGGTCCAAATCCCTGCTTCCCCGCTTCC
>CAYUGX010000176.1:0-10330 GCA_964444375.1 uncultured Porphyromonadaceae bacterium
AGAATGCAGCGCAAGTCGAACCGCAAACTGCTCATCTTGTTGATGAAGGCGAACTAACACTTCCTACCTTCTTCAATGATGTTAGATCGCTTGGCCAGGTGGTGGATGTAGATTACTACCTACCGGGATGTCCTCCCCAAACTGAGCGATTAGTTGATGTCTTTATGGCTATTGTTACTGGTGCTGAATTGCCGCCCACTGGTTCGGTGGTTGGCGCATGGGACAAAAGTCAATGCGACGAATGTGAACGAAAGAAAACCGATAATAAAGTCATCAAAGCATTCAAACGGCCCTGGGAGATTGAGGACGACGGAGAAACCTGCTTTCTTGAGCAGGGCGTGATTTGCATGGGGCCTGCAACCAGAGGAGGTTGTGGTTATCGGTGTATCAATGGGAATGCACCTTGTAAAGGTTGTTATGGGCCACCTGCTGATGCTCCCGACCCAGGTGCGAAAATGATGTCTGCAATCGGAACAATCATTGATTCCAACGATGAGGACGAAATCGAACAAATCGTTGATGGCATTGCTGATCCGGCAGGTACTTTTTACCGTTTCAGTTTACCTACAGCCATATTGCGACGCAAGCTGACTGATGTTGATAACAACTAAACACAGATCACTATGAAAAGAATAAGCATAGATCCGATTACCCGCTTAGAGGGACACGGAAAGATAGAGATCTTTTTAACTGACGAAGGTGAAGTTGACAATGTCTATTTTCAAGTACCTGAACTCAGAGGTTTTGAGAAATTCTGTGAAGGTAGACCGGTAGAGGAATTGGCTCAAATTGTGACAAAGATCTGTGGTGTTTGTCCAGGTTGCCATCATATGGCATCTGGAAAGGCCATTGATGCAGTTTTTGGTCTTGAGCCTCCGCCAACAGCAAAAAAGATCAGGGAATTGTTCTATATGGCTCATTTTGTGCACAGTCATATAGCGCATTTTTACGCCCTTGCTGCACCTGATTTTGTTGTTGGACCTACCGCCGATCCAGCCGAGAGAAATATTCTTGGCGTGATTGGCAAAGTAGGTAAGGAGATTGGAACAGAGGTGATTAAGCAAAGACGACTGGCCCAGGAAATACAGGCCTTATTAGGCGGCCACCAGACCCATGTGGTGTTGAACATGCCGGGTGGTGTTCGTAAAGGACTGAATGAAGAGCAAAGGGCTGATATCGAAGAAAAGGCCAAAGGCTTTATCGAATTCGCCAAATTTAGCCTGAAGATATTTGAAGATGTAGTGCTATCAAATGACACTTATGTCAACCTGATTCTTGATGGCCCTTATAATCTGAAGATCCATTCCATGGGTCTGGTTGATGACAATAATAAGGTAAACTTTTACGATGGTAAAGTCAGGGTTGTTGATACTGAAGGCAATGAGCATTGCAAGTATAAGCCCAGCGAGTACACCGATTATGTGGCTGAGCGGGTCGAGCCCTGGAGTTATCTGAAGTTTCCCTACTTGAAGAAAATCGGGTGGAAAGGATTCACTGAAGGTCAAGATTCTGGAGTCTATCAGGCTACCCCGTTATCGCGACTCAATGCAGCCGATGGGATGGCAACTCCCCTGGCACAGGAAGCCTACGATAAAATGTATAAAACATTTAATCAGAAACCGGTACACGCCACTTTGGCCATGCACTGGGCTCGCCTGGTTGAGTTACTGTATTCAGCTGAGCGTTGTCTCGAGTTGGCTACCGATCCAGACATTACTGGTACCGAATTGAGGGCTGCGCCAAAGGCAATTGTTGGTGAAGGGGTGGGTATCGTTGAAGCCCAGCGGGGAACACTGACTCACCATTATTGGACCGATGAAAAGGGAATTGTAACCAAGGTAAATATCATCGTTGGTACAACCAACAACAATGCTGCAATTTGTATGTCATTGAAGAAAGCAGCCCAGGGGATTATCAAAAAGGGAGTAACTGTTGACCAGGGAATCCTGAATATGATTGAAATGGCTTTCAGAGCCTATGATCCTTGTTTCTCGTGTGCTACCCACAGTTTGCCTGGACAAATGCCTATGGTGGTGAATTTTAATGATGCTAATGGTCAATTGATTCGATCTATCAGCCGGCTGAATAGATAATGGAAGAGCCGGATACTCGCATATTGCTTCTTGGTTTAGGTAATGATATCCTGTCGGATGATGCCATCGGACCTAAGATAATACAGGATCTGGAAACGCAAAACAGATATACCAGAGTGGATTATCAGACGGCCGCTATTGGTGGATTGGAATTGATAGAACTATTTTCCAACTACCAGCAGGTTTTTATTATTGATGCCATTAAAACCCGAAATGGAGTACCCGGTTCTGTTTATTATTTCAAACCAGAAGACTTCAGGCACACCCTGCATCTGACCAATTTTCACGATGTGAATTTCTTAGTTGCACTGGAACTAGCCGAGGAGCTCGGACATCAAATGCCAGAGCAAATCCACATTCTCGCCATAGAGATTGTGGAAGATTTGGTGTTTTCGGATGAGCTTACTCCACCTTTGCAGGCAAAGTATTCTGAGATCATCAGTGAAATTTGTACCTTTCTGGATGACGAAGTTATACTTCATCAGGCGAATGCAAATGAAGGTCATGATGGGATGGAAAAATGATAATCAATTCGACCATACAAGCTAGTAAGCGCTACATGTCGAAAGCTTTAGGCGCAACCAAATACGAATGGAGATTTCGACCAGCGCTAACTTTGGATGAACATTACGGAATGTACATCAATGTACCTTTTTGTAAATCTGTTTGTGGTTTTTGTCCATTTTATAAAACCCGGTACTCAACTGAAATGGTTGCTCAGTATGTGGATGTTTTACTGGGAGAAATTCAGGAACAGAAATTGCCCGGCGATCCCATGTGGATTTACATGGGAGGTGGAACCCCGAATGTTTTGCAGATTGATCAATTGGCGCAGATTGTCGAGGAAATCAAACAGAAATGCAGTTTTAATGAGGCTGGTATCGAGCTCAAACCCAATACCCTGGATCAGGAGTACATAACTGCACTGGGTGAAATGGGTTTTTCGAAAATCAGTTTGGGCTTGGAATCATTCAACGTAGAGGTGAACCAGGCTGTAAAACGTAAACCGGTTCAGCAAGAGAAAGTTGAACAGATTATGAACTGGGCTAGACAGAGTGGTTTATTCGTCAATACAGACCTCATTGTTGGACTCCAGGAGCAGAATGATGTCAACTTCATACAAGATGTACAAGTATGTGCCAATCTAGGTGTAGACCAGATAACCATTTACCCCTATATGTCGGTAAAAGGTTTGAACAATGGATCAGCTATGCCTGAACTACAGCAGTTTGCTCTCATCGAGCAAGCTGCCATACTATTGCTTTCAGGTGGATATACCCGGCTAAGTCCGTGGACTTTCAGTCGCAAAAGTGGTGAGTACGATTGTGCCAAGGCAGAATTAATCAAAGATTATGTCGGTTTTGGGGCCGGAAGCTTTTCGACTACTTCGCAATGGAAGGTGGTAAATCCCCCGGTTGAATACTACCTGGGAAGTTCCCGTAGCGGAAATCGGAAGGCAATGGTGGCACCCAAACAGGGAGGCGCTGATCAATGGCGCTATTTCGGACGATTATTGATGGAGCTTGCTTTGCGACCCGATAGACAACAGGGTTTTTGGATTAATCTCTATGTTAGGTATCTCCGAATGAACGGGTATTCAAAAGGAGGTCGTTTAACTTCAAAGGGCATGTATTTGGCACATGCCCTGATGAAGACTATCGTTGAAAATTTGCCTTTCCCAATTCAGAACCACCACCAGATCAGCAATGCGACAAGCTATCTAAACGATATATCGAAGTACAAGAATAAAGAACGAGAAGGATTGGCTGAGATAGCCTGAACAAATTATTTTAAAACTCATAAAGTAAGCCAGGGCTAGAGACGGTCCTGGTTTTTTTTCTGGGTATTGGGTTTTGGGTAATGGGTTCTGGGTTCAGGGTGTCTGGAGGCCTGTGGCCTGTCTGGTGGACCTAACGGCCCGTCGAATGCTAAGCGCCTGGTGCCTTTCTGCGGTCAATCATTTAAGATTTAGCTTGTCTCGAGGCAGGGGCCGACCTGAAGGTACGGCCCTTCCCTGTGGATCGTGCTAAATCTCTGCGCTTGCTACCTCAGCACCGCGGTCTACTTTTTTGACCAGCCCCTGGAGTACTTTACCTGGGCCAACTTCAATGAATGTTGAAGCGCCATCCGATAGGAGATTTTGAACAATCTGGGTCCATTTTACCGGACTTGTTAACTGAGTTACCAGATTTTGTCGGATGATGGCTGGATCGGTTTGAGGATTCGCATCCACATTTTGATAGATTGGACACCGTGGATTGGCAATTGGGGCTGCCTGTATGGCTTGAGCCAGTTCTTCGCGGGCTGATTCCATTAATGGGGAATGGAAGGCGCCGCCTACGGGCAATTTGAGTGCTCGCTTGGCTCCTTTTTCTTTTAGTTGTTCAATGGCCAGGTCAATTCCTGCATAGGATCCGGAGATTACGATTTGTCCTATGGTATTGTAATTTGCTGGCACCACCACTTCACTTATATTTTGGCACACTTCTTCAACCACTTCATTATCCATCCCAATTATGGCTGCCATGGTTGATGGCTGAGCTTCACACGCTTTCTGCATGGCCATTGCCCGTTTTGAAACCAGGCTTAAGCCATCGGCAAAGTTTAAGGCACCCGCTGCGGTCAGTGCACTGAATTCACCCAGACTGTGACCCGCAACCATATCGGGGATAAACTGATCGCCCATGACCTTGGCCAGCACCACAGAGTGAATGAAAATAGCTGGTTGGGTAACCTTGGTTTGCTTGAGATCTTCTTCAGATCCTGCAAACATAGTATCTGTAATAGCAAAGCCGAGAATTTCATCGGCTTGTTTGAACAAATCCCTCGCCTGTTCGGATTGCTGATATAACTCCTGTCCCATACCGGGGAATTGGGCACCTTGTCCCGGAAAAACGAATGCTCGTTTCATTTTGATTATTTTTTTGGAAAGATTAGTACAGTTTTGAATTAATCAAATGGATAAACTCCTCACGTGTAGCTGTTTTAAGAAAGGCTCCGGTGAAATCAGATGTGGTTGTTACCGAATTTTGCTTTTGAATACCACGCATCTGCATGCACATGTGTTGTGCCTCAATAACAACGGCTACTCCCAACGGCTTCAACGTATCTTGAATACTGTCTCGTTTTTGAGTTGTCAGTCTTTCCTGAACCTGTAAACGGCGTGAGAAAGCTTCAACAACGCGAGCAATTTTACTCAATCCAGTGATGTATCCATTGGGAATGTAAGCCACATGGGCTTTGCCAAAAAAGGGTAGCAAGTGGTGCTCACACATTGAATACAGATCAATTGACTTAACCAACACCATTTGTCGGTAGTCTTCTTTGAACTTCGCGGAATTGAGTATTTCAACCGGATCCATTTCATAGCCTTGCGTGAGAAATTGCATGGCTTTAGCCACTCGCAAAGGAGTTTTCAACAATCCTTCCCGTTCAGGATTTTCACCCAGCAATCGCAGGGCCTCGCGATAATGGTCGGCCATTTCATTGGTTACCTTGTCGTCGTAGCGTTCTATTTTTTGGTAACCATTGTTGTTATTATCATGCAAACTAAATTCCATTTACACGGGTCATTGGTTAGAAAATAAAGACAAAGTAAGAATAAAAAATGTTCAAAAAAGGTAACTTAGATCACTTTTTTATTGTCATGAAAGAACTCGTTGTATGTGCTACTGAGTCTGAGATTCAGCCTTTTGTCACTAAAGCTGACTTGCCAAGTCCGTTAACTATTGGAACCCGTTATACACTAAGTAGGCGCCATGATTTGTTGATTTGTGGAGTGGGTTTGCCCATCAGTATGGCGACTCTTTCAATGTCGATGAAGCAAGCAAAAACAGAACGGATCTTGCTGGTTGGATTTGCAGGTAGCTTTGTGAAGCAGTATCAAGTGCTTGATTTAGTTGAAGTGGTTCAGGATGCATTTGGTGATTTGGGTATCGATGATCAGGGCTTGTTTAAGCCGGCACACCAAAGCCTTATGAATTGGTTGCCTGCGGGGTATCCTGAGAATGGGTTTATAAACCTCGATGAATATTACCAACCTCAAGATTGGCAGGATGCCGACCTCCATTTTGACTATCTCCCAAAAGTCACAGGTATAACCGTGAATATGAGTTCGGGTAGCCAAGACAGGATCAACATGATGGAGCAAATATGGAATCCTCAAACCGAAAGTATGGAGGGTGCAGGTTTGTGGTGGTTGAGTATTCAGACCGGAATTCCGTTCAGACAGGTCAGATGTATATCTAACCGTGTTGAAACCAGGAATCTGGCAAACTGGCGGACTGCAGGCTGTGCTGAACGACTTTCTGGCTGGATAAAAGAATACATATCTGGCGTATGAAAATTCGAATTGGTTTTAGTTCTTGTCCGAATGACACTTACATTTTTGATGCACTTGTTCATCAGAAAATCAACACGGAGGCTATCAGGTATGAACCTTTTATAGCTGATGTTGAGGCCCTTAATCAAATGGCTTTACAGGGTGATCTTGAAGTCACCAAACTTTCTTACCATGCCTACGGCCACGTTAGCCAACTCTACCAGATCCTGGATGCTGGCAGTGCACTTGGTTTCGGCAATGGTCCCTTATTGGTCAAGAAACAGGGTACTAACCCACCTCCGGTGGAAGAGGCTCGGATTGGAATACCCGGGCAACTGACCACTGCCAATTTCTTATTGAAACTTGCATACCCAGCCATACAGCAATCTGAATCGATTTTGTTTTCGATAATTGAAGACCTGTTGCTGGATAATCAGATTGACTATGGGGTTCTCATTCACGAGAAACGGTTTAGCTATGCCGAGAATGGCCTGGCTTTAATTAAGGATCTGGGGCAGTTTTGGGAGAAAATGACTGGCTTACCGATTCCATTAGGTGGAATTGCAGTGCGCAGGGATTTGTCATATGAAATAAAGCAAACTGTTCAACGTCACGTGAGAGAAAGTCTGCTGCTTGCCAGGAAACATCCTGAAGCAACAATGGATTACATGCTTTCACATGCGCAAGATATGCGACGTGATATTTTACTTAAACACGTGGCTACCTTTGTTAACGATTTTTCACTTAGTCTGGGACATAAAGGTCATGCAACCATCAGGCGATTGCTTGATTATGGCTATCAACATCAAATTTTCACCCATCAACCGGAAGACCTTTTTATTCCGCTTGTTAACTAATCCGGTTTTTTGTTAACAACTACCTGAATATCCTGGGTTACCATTGGTAATTGAATTGGATTAATGGTAAAGAAACGGATTACGCTATGCCCAGACGGATAAACTACTCAGTATATCCTCATTATGTGTTACGGGTGTCAGGTCATCAACTGAATGGTTTGGATGATATACCTTCGAGTGTAAATGAACTGAATCATTTCCTGATGGCTTTCTGGATGCAGCCCATGCATCAGGTAGCACTTTTGGTGGCATCTAAGCACCTGTATCAGGAACTTGAAGAGGCTAGTACAAACAAGCAATCACTTTCTCAGTCAGGCATTGAGAGTTTGTTGAATTATTACCTGCGTTTTTGTAGCCGTGCCACCCCATTTGGGCTATTTGCTGGAGTATGTAGCGGTGAGATTATTCCTCAGGCTACCCAAATAGCTCTTCGCCGCTTTGACAGCAGAATAGCGCAATCCCGCATAGACACCGGGATTCTCATGGCTCAAGTCAAATCTTTGGAACAAACTCATTTCTTCAGGGAGCAGTTGCAATACAGGATCAACAATTCTGTCTATTTCCTGGGTGATCAATGTCGTTATTTTGAGCGACATGTTGATACCGATGCTCAAGCATCGTACAGGCTTGCTGGGGTAGAAACAGATGAGGTATTGATGTCGCTGTTCGATTATAGTAAACGGTATCAGACATTCAATTCACTGGTCAAGTATATTCAGGAATTTGGGTACGCTAAAATTGAAGCTGAATCCTTTATACATGACCTGATTGATTCACAGCTATTAACTTCACAATTAGAGGTCGTATTATCAGGGATAGGCTATCATGATTTTTTGATCAAGGAATTAGATGCCCTGTATGATCCAGGTCAAAAAGCTAGGCAACTGGCTGATCTACTCATGGTATCAGCAAAGACCTCATCACCTGTAGAATTTAAAGAAGAGCTAGGTTTGATTAATGAGCAATTCAGCGGAGATGGATTGACTGGTAAAGGCCACCGATGGATTCAGGCTGATAGTCTGTGTGCAGCCGATGAGAATCGTTTATCTGAGCATATTGCTAATCAGGTATTACTAGGGATCAGAATTTCTAGAGCCTTGTCAAGGCAACAGCAATCTGATCGCCTGGCCAATTTTCGTCGCTACTTTATTGATCGTTTTGGTGATCGGGAAGTGCCCTTGCCTGAGGTGATTGATCCAGAAACCGGGATTGGTTTGGGCGGACCTTCTGCCCAGCAGCTGGCAGATCCCGCCCCGCTTTTGGATGACTTATTTGCATTTGGCCAACCGACAAATAAAAATGCCATCCGTAAGGATATGATCAGAAGCCCAATAAATAAAACAGGGGTCTTTGATAAGGATGAGCACTATGTTGAACTCAGCCCTGAAGATATCGGCAATTTAAGAATTAATGATTTCAAGAATTGGCCGAAACAGCTTTTCGCACTCTTCTCCATACTTGATCAGCATGCGACACAGCCTGAGATATTTATACAGCATTCGGGTGGTGGAAATCCTTCAGCAATTCTTTCACGTTTTGCTTTCTTGCCCGATCCAGGTATACAGCAATTGATTGATCATTGTATTGATGATGAGATTGATGACCTCCCGGATTGTATCATTGCAGATATCCAATTTCTTCCTGAAGACCGAGCAGGTAACATTCTGCAGCGACCACACCTATATCGGTATGAACTGCCTCTTTTAGCTCAATCATTGCTGGAGGATCAATATCAGGTTCGGTGGCAGGAGTTGATGGTACGACTTGATGGTCATGAGGTGGTACTCTGGTCACCCCGGCTTCAGAAAAAGATACTTCCGAAGCTACCCAATGCTCACAATTATCTGTTGGGAAAGCTCGACCTATATAAATTCCTGGTTGAGGTTGGTCTGCAGCACGAGCAACCGAGTTTTAACCTACCCGAAGAAGGGAACACAAGTCATGACTTTGTGCCGGGGATCCGTTATAAGAACATACTATTCAGGCCTCCAGAATGGCGCTTCCATGCGACGTCGAAAAACTCCATGAACCCTGACCACCTGCGTCATTGGTTTCAAGAGCGTGGGGCACCCAATCGTTTGGTGATGATTGAAGGGGATCGAGATTATTACCTCGACTGGCGTAACGATTTCATGTTGCATAAACTGTGCAAGTATGTCAAGAATCGGGTTCAGCTGCGTTTTCACCCCTTTCTGTTTAAGGATAACCTTGTAAAAGGAACGGATTCAAGTTACGCTAATCAATTTATTTTATGTTTTCACCAGACGAAGTAAAAAAACGGTTTTTCCCCGGTCAGGAATGGTTGTACCTCAAAGTATATATGGGGCCTGAGACTGTTGAAGAATGGCTCTGTTTTCATTTTCCAGTTTTGTTGCGGGATTGTACTAAATTGATTCCAGGGCTTCGCTATTTTTTCATCCGATATCTCGATCCAGAGTTTCATCTACGGTTACGGTTTTATGTACCCAAACGTGTAGATATATCTCGTTTGATTAATCTGTTTAACTTGCATTCAGCACTCTTTATGAGACAGGGATTGATATGGAAAGTTGATGTATCTACCTATGAGCGAGAGACTGAGCGATATGGCACCAAGCAGATTGAAGTATTTGAATCGGCTTTTCACGCCGATAGTTCGTTTTGGATGGCTGTACTGCCCTGGCTAGCTCTTCAGGATGATAGGGAGGAGTTACGTTGGAAGATTGCATTAGTCAATTTGGATCGTTATTTCAGAGATCTGGTAGTCAATAAGGAGGACGTATTGTCGATTGTGAATAAAGTAGTTGCAACACTTAAAAAAGAACAGAAGGTGAGCCGAGCTACTCAATATCAAATCGACCAGAAATACCGGTCTATGCGACCTGAACTTCAGGCGATGCTTGATGGGGAATTTCCTGGTCAGGAGATGATTGAAGCTAAGTTGAATAATCGGTCATATTTGCTAACCGAATTATTTGAGTCACAGCGGGTGGGGGAGAATTTTTTTCCTGGGGATCAAGGTGCAAGAAGTATTACTGACTTGATTCACATGAGTACCAATAGGGGTCTGAGAGCACGAC
>CAYUGX010000177.1:0-10327 GCA_964444375.1 uncultured Porphyromonadaceae bacterium
ATGTTGAGTGGGAACAGAAATTAGCTCTGTGTTTCCGGGCCTGCCTCGATTCGCATCTTTGATACTGGCGGTGAAGGTGCCTAAATGCCATTTTCCAAAATGACCAGTCCGATAGCCTTCTTCCTTCAGTATCTCAGCCAAAGTCAATTCACTACTTGGTAGATGTCCTGAGTTGGCTGTTGGTATGCCCATGCGGTAGGGATTTCGTCCGGTGAGACAGCTTGCCCGGGTGGGTGAACAAACAGGGGATGCTGAATAGAAACGATTAAAGATAATGCCCTGACTGGCCAGGTGATCCAGTCCAGGTGTATTGATTTCAGTACTGCCATTGAAACCAGTATCACCATAACCCAGGTCGTCCGCCATCATTAGAATGATATTCGGACGGTGCGGGCTGTTCTGACAACCAGAGGTGATCAGTAAAACGGTTGTGCAAAAGAAAAGGGAAAAAACTATTCTCATGGTCTAGAGGTTAAAATCGATTTTAATTTTGCGGTGAATAGCCGTTAAAGTAAGGAGAACTTTTTTAAACTGGCCCTTTTCGAGTTCACTCAACAAGCTCAGGGGGATGAAATTATCAGTTTTTTGATTCTGAGCTAGCTGCTGGAGTTGTGTTCGAAAACGCAGTTGCATTAAAAAATGATAGCTAGCTACAATTTGGTCGTGGAAGTCAGCCTTTATGATTTGCTTTTTCAAAAGAAGATTTAGTCTTGATAATGAATGTCGCTCATTGATGTCATTTTGCAAGCCATATAAACGGGCGAATCCCGTTATGAGAAAAATTTGCTTTTTAAGATCAATCCCTTCTATTCCGTTTGGATCAGTGATGGTTACCTGCTTAATGTGCTCACCACCAGTTTTAAAGCGCAGCATTTCCTGACCTAAATGGAAAAAGAAGGCTGGACTCTCGACGAAAAGTGTTCTGACATGATCAGCTAATTGCCTGACAAATGCCTCATTACCATAAACACATCTAAAGTCTAAGAAAATACTGCTATTTAATACTGCGTCTGGCTGAGGATTGTTAATCCACTGAGCAAATTGCTTTTTCCAGGTCGATTGGGAATGGCACCATTTGGTATTTCTTGCCATCACTTCCCCAATGCAAAAAGCATAGCCAGCTTGGTCAAGCCAATGGTTTACTTTCGCACCCAGGGTAGTGAAGTATTTTTGAACAGAGTCATAGGATTCAGCGTGGGGATCGGCAAAAATGATGGCGTTGTCCTGGTCAGTGGCCAGGGTTTGCTCGCCGCGACCTTCGCTCCCCAATGCTAAGAAGGCAAAATCACAGGGTGGATGGTCGGTTTCCTGAATGGCCAATTCGATAAATCGTCGACATAGTGCATCTGCCACTCGGGCCATGATCCGCGTAATATTGTTGGATTTAGCCCCACTTTGCTCCAATACCTGTACAATTCCAACTGTTTTGTGACTGAAACGGATGAGGTCGTCTGTATCCTGTGCGTATTGAATTTGACGCATTATGAAAGCAGTTGAATTCTGTTGTATGCTCAGGAGGTCTTCATAACTAAGCAGCCCAACCACCTGGCCAAAATTGTCTTTTATACCGATGTGACTGATTTGTTTTTCATTTAATAGAAGTAAGGCTTCAAACACCAGTGCATGCTCAGGAATCACTATTAGCGGACTAGTCATTGTATTGTAGACCGCTGCCTCTGTGCTTAGGTCTTCGGCCGTGACCCTTTCCCGGAGATCATGGTCAGTAACAATTCCGAGATACTCCCCTTTTTGACCCCTGATCAGAACACCATTTTGTTTCTTTTTGGTAAGCAGTTGCGCGCACTCCTTGATACTTGTATCCATGAAGGTTGACAACGGACTATGCGCCATGTGTTTTACCGGTTGGTTCATGAAGAGCAATGAGGTTTGTAACTCCTCTTCTAACTCGTCAATCTGCCGGCTCATCTTTTGTGTTTTACGCAATTCTTTCGGCACAAAAATGCATCCCTTTTCCTGATTGATTTCAATCCGAGAAATGGCTACGATAACGGATTTAAGTTGCTGATCGGCCGTCAACCAATCAGCCTCCAATTGAAGGTATTGATCGCCTGAGCTAAGAAATTTGCGGTATGTATTTAACGCATCTTTACTTCCTTTTGCGAACAGGCTCTCGGGACTTTGACCTGTAAGGTCGGCTTGATTGTAACCAAAAGCATCGAGAAAGAAGGGATTGATGTAGGAGATTTTGCCATTTAGTGAAAGCAAGGTGCTTTCTGTGGAGGCCTCAACAAGACTTCGGTATCGTGCTCTGGAGTGCTTTAGTTTACCCTCGGCTTCCTGTCTCTTCTTTTCGGTCATCAGGCTGGTTCTGACAATAAAAAACAGGATTGCACTGACAGCCAGGATGATGATCAACGACACCCAGCTGAGACGATTCTTAAGACGATTGATTTCAAGATGGACATCTTCAAGATATATCCCGGTCCCAACAATCCAACCCCATGGTTTGAATCCTTTGATGAAAGACAATTTCGGGACTACACGACTTGAGTCATCCTTCCACTGCCAGAAATAATCAATATAGCCTTCATCAGCCTGCATAACCGTTCTAACCCCTTCAACAAACAACAGCTTACCTTTCGGGTCTCTGTAATTCTTGAGATCTTGACCATTCAGGTCGGGTCGATACGGATGAATAACCATCCTGGGCTCCATGTCAGTGATCCAGTAGTAGTCTTTGTTTTCATCACCATAGCGTAATTTTTGAAAGATGGCCAAAACCTGTTCTTGTGCTTCGCTTCTGGTCCACTTTCCAGCCAGTTCTTCCTCATGGAATTCAGCCAATATACTCCAGACTGATTGAGTGAGTTCCTGGATCATGGCTTTTTTCTGCTTCATCAGATTTTGTTCGAGTGAGGGGATGAGAAGAACAAAAATGGAAATGATAAAAGCCGCGATGCTTATGGTAACCGGAAAAATGTAGCGCCAGATGAAGTTCTTTGGAAGTGTTGTCATGATTGTGGGGTTCTGGGTGTTGGGTTCTGGGTGTTGGGTGTTGGGTTTTAGTTTAGAGTATACTGTTTAACGTTTTATGTTATTGATCACGGAAATTTTCTTGGTCTTAGTGGGATGGTTTTTATCGTCATTTGCATGGTGTCTAAAACAGTGATTCCTGCACGATTATGGCCGTTGGCAATGCAGGGCACGCCGAAGATTTGCTGATTGATATGTATGCTGTGGATGCCGAATCTCAGGTGTTTAATGCGGTTCTTTTTATACGTCCAAAGTCCTTCGGGATGCATATGACCAATCAAGGCTATTTGTGCATTTTGATCATGCATAAACTCCTGGTGTTTCTTGACCATATTCCGATCAGGAATTAGTTTCGTGCTTGATCCTGTCAAATCAGGATAAAGGAAATGCGAAAACAGGAATTTATAATTGCCATACTTGTGCAGACTGTACTCAGGTAATTGTTTCAGGTATTTTTCACCTTCCGCAGTTAGGTCATTTGGTAGATCATGACCTTCATAGAGCCATACGCTGTCTTTAGCCAGGCGTTTTCTTTCGTTAAGTGGTAAGTTGTACCAGTTTTCAGGATAATCGAAGCCTGACGCGGATTGTGGTATTCTTTTACAAGCATATAAGTCATGGTTGCCTGCGATGGCATGGTCACAATTTTTTCGAATCATGTCTACAACTCTAATGGCACTTCGACTGTCTGCAAATTGATAGAAGCGACTGCTATATCCTACCAGGTCTCCGAGACAGAAAAGCTTGTCGCAGCCTTCCTTCTCACTGATGGTGATGGCCTTGTTCAGTCCAATGAAATCCTCGTGAATGTCGGATAGAATTCCCAGTTTCATGACTCAGCCCGAAGATACAAAAACTGAAAATTTATTAGTAACTTTCTTTTCTCATCAATGCTTACAATCATGCTTGAAAAACTAGGTTATTTATTTTTATTTGCAGCCTTAGTGGGCTGGATTTACCTCTTAATAAGAGGACTAATTGAAGCGTTTCCGGAAGGAATTATTGGCTTTATTTTGATAATTGGATTTGGTTTTATCTTTATCAAGGTAGTCAGAGACCGGATCAACAATAAGGAAGATGATTATTACAGTAAAAATGTAGACAAATGAGAGTTATTGATGACGTTATAGTGACCACTCAGGATGAATTGGCCGATCGTAAGATCGTTGAAACTGTTGGGATTGTAAAAGGTAATACCATTCGTGCCCGGCACATTGGCAAAGATATAGTTGCGGGTTTTAGGGGCATTGTTGGTGGAGAGATCGACGAATACACCAAGGTATTTGCCGAAGCTCGTGAACAAGCTATCGACCGTATGATTGCTGATGCCAAAGCAAAAGGAGCAAATGCCGTCGTGTGTATGCGGCTAACCACCTCAACTGTGATGCAAGGTGCTGCTGAATTGTTAGCCTATGGTACTGGCGTGAAGGTCGAGGAATAGCAGGATTTATGGATTGCCGACCCGGATGCGGAGCTTGTTGTATTGCCATTTCAATTTCTTCAGCAATTCCAGGATTGCCAGAAGGGAAAAAGGCCGGTGAACGGTGTATACATCTGTCTTGCACACGCCACTGTCGAATTTGGTCACATCCAGATCGACCACAGGTGTGTAAAGATTTCACTGCAGATCCCGAGGTATGCGGAATGACCTATGAGGAGGCCTTAATCAACCTGAGCAAGCTTGAGAATGTATAGGTCCAGTGACCTGATATGATTACTGCTGGCTCTGTAGTATTTCAATACCGTCTTTGATTAAGAATGCGGCAAGTAGAATCAAGATTACTCCAAGGATTCGAATGACCCAAAGGTAACCTTGTGTTCCTAAGATATTTCTTGACCGATCAGATATCCAGGCGATGATTAGTTTGGCTCCGACAATGCATACATAAAAACTGATTACATAGCCGATGGCTGCCGAGGGGTCCGCATTCCAGCCCTTGATCACCATGGGCGAACCGACTAAAAGCCAAAAAAGATAAGGGTGGGGACTGAGGAGGTTGGCGAATACGCCCTTCCAAAAGGTACTGAACGCTGGTGCTGGCAATCCGCCCTGAATCGGTTTTACCCTGATACTTTCATAAGCCAAAAGCAGAATAAAGCCAGCACCAAGAAAGGATATTATACCCAGGATTAAGCGGTAGTCTGAAACACGCGTCAGTATGAATAAGGTCAGTAAAACGATCGGTAAGTCTGAAAATAAGGGTACTGTGGCAACTTTCATTCCGGCTTTTCTTCCATTTTGTAGACTTTCTCGGATAACGAGAGCGAGAATAGGTCCAGGAGATATCCCAGCCACAAGACCTAAAGTGGCTCCAGTAATAATATATTGAAGGATTGTCATGGTTTAGCTTGTCTTCAAAACTTAATCGATACGATCACAAAAGTATAATTTCATTTTGTGATATTTGCTTAGGCTTTAAACCCTACGCCTATGAAACATGACCATTTCATCGTAGTGATCGCTTTGATATTCATTTTTGGATGTTCCAGCCCTGAAGATTATACCATTCGAAAAGTACAATTGGCTGGATTGCCTGCACAGGTTGATTTAGTAGAAGTAGGAGATCTGATCAGCAGTCGAAAGCTCGAATTAGTTTGTGCCCGCGATTCCATACTTTGCGTGTATGGGGTAACAAACTATCAAGCCAAGCTTATTTTTACCGATACCCTGTCTGATCAGATCATGAAACTCGGAGTGGGCGAGCTGGGTGGGTATGACGGCCTTCAACTTGTTGTAACTACAGGCCGGGCTCGATATCAGGAGACAGATGTGCGTGTTTTTGTATATAATCTGCAAGACCAAAATAGGAAAGAGCTGGTTTTTAGCCGGTTTTCTATTCGTCCTCAGGTGACAACACTTCAGATAGCTGATCGGGATGGGGATGGCAATAATGAGATCTTACTTTCATATTTTGAATCGAAATACTTTGTGGATTATGTGGCAATTGAAAAAGTGCAGGATGAATGGCAATCTACACTGATTGAAAAGCGCAGAATGGCCATGAGTCGTTATGTGGGCCGCTTGCCAGGCTATGATCTGCCCCAAACGGTTGTTGGACGGGTATACGGTGATGAAATTGGGATGACAGGTGATGCTTATTTACTTGGAGAAACTCCGGTGATGATTCCGGCCAAAATAGGGGTTAAAACAGTTCGTATTGCCGATGCCAATTCAGATGGACAAACTGATATTATACTTGGTGATGGCTGGCACCAGGACTACGGTAAGATTGCCAGGGGACGACTTGCGTGGGTTCAATTCAAGAATGATTCAATTAGCTATGAGTTGATTGAGGATGTAAAAAATCAATATGAAATATCCCAAATCGAAGTGGGTGATATAAATGGAGACAAAGTCAATGAGGTCATAGCGAGAGGCAACCAATTTACGAGGCTGTATCAAAAACAAAGTGATGGTTGGAAAGTTTACCGGGATTCATTGTTGCCGGCCAAGCAATTTACTTTGGGAGACTTGGTTGGGGATTCAAGACCCGAACTTATTTTTTCAGGCGATTCTATCTGTATTTTTCAATTCCATATGATTCCGTTTGTCACTGAACTGGATCGGGAAATCTCTACCAAGAAGGTTTATCCGGTTTCTTTAGTAGGGAAACCTGCACCCGAACTGAGTGTGGTGAAGTGGTACAACGCGAACTTCCCGGGATTGTATAATTCACGGAATAAAGTCGTACTGCTTGATTTTTGGGCAACCTGGTGTAAACCATGCATAAAAACCTTTCCTGAACTGGCCAGATGGCAGTCGAAATATAGTGAACAGGGTTTGCAGATCGTTGGACTTACCAAAGTAGACCAGAGACAGGATCAAAAGACTATCGAGCGCTTTGTGACTGAGCAGGAATTTCCCTATCCGATAGGTCTTTCAGATGAGACTTTAAACAAGCTTGCTTATGGGGTTGGTGGCATCCCACACCTGGTGCTAATCGATAGAAAAGGAATCGTTCGTTACTTCAAAGTCGGATCAGGTCAGCCTGAACAGACAGAGAAGATGATACAAAACCTGATTAACGAATAGTAATCTATTTGTCAAGGAGTTTGCTCAGCTCAGCGGCTTCTCTTTCCGACCTGAGATCTGGGATAACAGCCCTGCCAATCTTAATCGCGGAAACGATTTGTGGCATCGCATAAACCCGGTTGTTGATGACCATGGCGATTTTCTTACCGGTTAGCTCTTTCGTGACTTTGGCCCAGTGTCTGGCCCCTTGCATGGTGAATTCCATCTCAATACTTTTATCTTTTGGATAGGCCTTCTTTAGATCATCCAAGACGACCAGTGGTGTTGTTTTGCACTGCACCCTCCAAAAAGCTTTCACACCGGGTTTAGTCGGATAAGCGGAGTACAGAAACAGATGTCCATCTTCAATTTTAGGATCGGTAGACTGCATTTTATCCATGTCGACTGCTTCGATTTTAGTGATTTCATAGAATCCAAAACTGACCGATTGACCCGTTGCATAAACTGTGGGAAGAAGTAGAGCGATTGTCAGGATCAGCATTGCTGCTTTTTTTGATCTTTTCATGATATTAATTATTCTGGGATTTGTTGAAGTATTCTTGTATAGTATTTACGTATTTTTCGTAGGCCTCAATGCCCATTGATGTGATCTTACATTCGGTTAATGGATAATTTCCTCTGAACGACTTAATAACTTTCAAGTATCCGGCATTCTTTAATTTGCTAATCTGAAAACTCAAGTTTCCTTTAGAAGTATTAATGTGTTCTAACAGGTAGCTGAATTCTGCCTTCTTAACTCCTATCAGGATGGAGATAATGGCCAATCTTACCTGTGAATGAAGGAGGGGATCAAGGTCCTTAAGCATGGTTGTTTTTCTTTCGCGATGCGTATAGCAAATGTCCTGGAATGACAAACGCAACAAGCCAGGCACAGGCTTCGATCAGGAGCTGTGTTTGTATCGCAAAATGCGATGATAAATAGGCGAGTAGTCCGAAAACAATACCGCCGATCACAACCAGGTTATAGCGAATGATGCTTCCCGTGATGATAATGGCAAAGGCAATCAGAACCATAAATATTGGATGCTGCAATTCGAAATTGGTAGCACCAAGCACATTAAAATGGATTAAGTTAACGGCTACCATTGTGAATAGGAGTGTAATCCAGATGGTGCGTAATGTAATTGAAGCATATGTTTTTACCTGCTTACGCCGTTTGTACAGGTATAAAATGGTTAGCAGGAGGGCCACCAAGGGCAATACCCAGCGAAGAAACCTTACCGTATCCATTATAGGTGGTGTTGTCACCAGGATCGAAGGGATGAAGTTCAAAAGAAACAAGGTGATGAAATAGGTCCAACCCCACAGGATGAACAAAATGCCATCGTTTTTCATTCGTTGTTTTGAGACCTGGATCATTTCATGAATGGTATGAAAGGCTTGATCTTGAGTAAAGGATGTTTCGGTATCTTGCTTTCTGTTCATGATAATTTAGTTAATTAGATAAAACAAGTTTGTAATACAAACCTAATAGGTATTTTTCACATAGCCAAATAGTTTATGGAAATTATATCAGTTAGTGAATGAATTGGGCTAATTTTTCTAGCCCGGCCGCAAAATTACGTCGTCCAAGGCCAAATCGCACACGTGAACTATTTTCATCATACACCGACCCCGGCAGTAACATAACACCAGTTTTATCAACCAAACAGCGACAGAATTCTTCTGTTGTTTTTTTAGTATTTATCCTGGGAAAGGTCACAGGTCCCGCTGCGGGTGTTTCCCACTCGATAAAATGTGGGAATTTCGTGGCAAATTCATCCATCAGTGAAATATTTGTACGGATGGTATGGATGTTCTGCGAAAAAATGTGATGACGGTTTCGTAAGGCGATTAAAGCCAGGATTTCTGACGGAGCAGGAGGACATATTGTTGTGTAATCTTTATACGACTGCAATATTTCAAGACAGTCAAACGGCTTGCTACGGTTATTTGATATTAGCCAGCCCAGCCGCAATCCGGGTAGGGAGAAGGATTTTGATAGGCCAGAGAGGGTAATACTGTTTTCATAGGTTTCGCAGGCCGAAGGGAGTCTGTTACTATCGTCGAATTCGAGCCAGCGGTACATCTCATCAGAAAAGAGCAGGGTATTACGAGATCGTAACATCGCTAACAGTTCACTGAAACTTTCGTGATCCAATAGGGCTCCTGTTGGATTATGTGGGAAGTTAATAATCAACATCCGGGTATCATCCATCAGGCTATTTTTAAGATCACTCAGATGAAATTTGTTATGGCTATCGGGTTTCCAAAAGGTCAATTGACAACCTATTTCTTCAGCAATTTGATACAAAGATTGATAGCCTGGAAATGTGCATATTATCTTATCTCCAGGCTGCAACAGGCTTCTCATGGTGATGTAGATACCTTCTTCTGGTGTTACCAGCAAAACCTGGTTTTTAGAGATCCCTTGGTATAGACCTGCAATTTCTTCGCGTAGGAGAGGTAAGCCTTGTGACTCAGTATAGGAGAGGTTCAGCCCATTCCAAAGCGAAAGGGTTTCTTTATCTGCCATATCCATTAACTCACTCAGGTTTAGTGGCTCACAATCTGAACTGCTGAGTAAGTATTTTGCTGTGAATTCAAATTCTGCAAAGTAGCGTTCTAATTTGAAGGGTTTCATTGTACCGTTTGTGACTTATTGCTATTTGAGATTAAATCTAGAGTAAATCGCAGCACCGTATCTACCCCATTATATAAGTCACTTGAGGTTGGATGGACTTCAAAGTCGGGTTGAATTCCTTCTGACCAGGAAATTGAATCAATGGCTGTGTAGAAGGATTGCCTGGCGACCCTGCCGGTTAAACCTGAATTTTTGAGCGTGAACTCCATACTGGCATCATTGCAGGTGTAGGTTCCCCCAGTTTCAATTCCAATAAAGGAACCCAGCTTGTGGTATTTCAATAGCGAGGTGATGTGGCCGGTTGTAGAAAAGCAACCTCCATTGATCAGGTAGTATTGCTTGCCTGTGAAATGGTTCGGGTGCACCGCAATTGGCTTTCGATAGGCCTGGTAACCAAAGAAACCATCAGCAAAATAAGGTACTGGTTCGTTGATGAGATACGAAAAGAGATGAGTTGAGCAATGGGGATCACCCCCGGAGTTGCCTCTAAAATCAATGATTAGGTTTTTACACCCGGCTTCATGAATCGCTTCTATGAGGCTATCGATGGTTTGTTTGAAATAGTTGACGCGGTCATAGTAGCCAAAATCACTAATTCGCAACATGGCGGTATTGTTCTTTAGACTGGTATCCAATTCAAAATCATTTTTTCTGGCGGTTCTTTTTGGCAGTTGATT
>CAYUGX010000178.1:0-10286 GCA_964444375.1 uncultured Porphyromonadaceae bacterium
ATCGGTGGTTTATAACTTGATTGTAAATGATGGAAAACTTATAATCAATCATGAACGGTTCGGGCAGTTGAATCTGAACACTACAAAAAAAGATTTGTTCCAAACTGTGGGTATGCCGGGAGAACTTCTTTTTGTCAGGGATCAACAGGATGAAATTGTAGAGTTCAGACTGAGTATGGGGCCTCGGACACGGAATATCTTGTTCAACAAGTTATAGGAATTGCTTGCAAGGTCAATTAGTTACCTTTTTTCAACTGCTTTGACAATTCTATTATATGTTCTTTCGAGTCCGACCCAAAACATCTTACCCTTACTTGTATTAATTAACTGGACAACAACTGCATCTATATCTTCGTGATATCTAACGATACTTGTATATCCAGAAACCCAGCCAGTATGCTCATAAACATACACAGCGGAGTAGATTTCTTGTTCTTCATCATTTAATAGTACACCATCAACTAAAGCCCGTAAAAATATGCCTACATCTTCCGCAGTTGCAATCATTGACCCTCCTGGCCTGGTATGGTTTTCCAATGATTTCAAGTCGGGTTCGTAACCAACATAATAACCACTCATAACATCAGTCGAATCAACTTCACTGAATAGACTATAGGTGTTTTTCAAACCAAGAGGCACTAAAATTTCATTCTTGATGTATTCATGATGGCTGTAGCCCAAAGTTCTATCCAGAATTTCACCGACCAATAAGTAGTTTGTGTTTGAGTAGCTGTATTTCTTATCCGGGGTAAAATCTGCTGGCTCACCATAGATTAATGCTGCGGTAGATAAATAGCTTTCCTCTGGATCTCTACCTGGAAAATCTGGATGGAAAATATATTCTGGTATACCACTTCGGTGTTGAATCATCATCCTTAGAGTGATCTCATCTGAATTCTCAATTTGACCTTCAAGTTCTGGGATTAATATTGCTAATGTATCATTCAATGATAGACTCTGATTCGCGATCAATTTTGATGCAGCTGCCGCTATGTATAACTTACTGATGCTCGCAATTTTAAACAATGAATTAGGATCGGCTGGAATCTGATTTTCTCGATTATTCCAACCGGCACTATATAAAGAGGTTTCTCCTGATTCATTAACACACACAATGATCCCTTCATATACACCTTCCACTGCTTTTTCCAATTCTTCCTGAATTGATTTTGGAAAGTAAATTAGATCCCGGGTACAAGCACTCAGAATTAAAAGAAGGATGATCATGGTAGTCAAACTACTTCGCACGTTTAATAATTTATTGGTTTTTGCCATTTCTTTTGCAGCGTATAGGTTCTTTGAAGACAAACGTGTGAGTAAAAGGTTTGGGATTTTGAATTATGGTGATTGTTCGACCAGGGCACCCCGATTTGCGTCGGGATAAACTCCCCTGGACTCTTCTGAACCAAAATCAGTTTCAGCGAGTCTCAAATATGATTAAATATGGGGTAGAATCTTGTCTAATAATTCTCTGCTAAGCTCAACACCTGGTGAAAAGCGCTCAGAGTCTACGTACTTCAATATGCTGTAATATAGCTGTCTGGCTTCAGGTTTATCCTGAAGATTAAGTAAGTCTATTGCACAGATCAAGGCACTTCCTTTACCGAATTTTGTTTCGAAAATCATTCCCAGCTTATGATTGCGTGCAAAATTATCAATTGTCTGTACCATAGGCTTATAATCAGCAGGAGTTTCATCCAGAATAATGGGTTTGCAATTCTTAGTCAGATGCCACCATTGCCAGTTGCTGTGATACTCTGTGGGAAAATGCTCAAACATTGGGGAATCAGGATTACAAATAAACCCAAGAGAGCCGGGAGCCGGTTGAACACCGCGTCTTTTTGCACCCCGAACAAACATGGGGTAACACCAGAAATCTGTTTGGAATGCCCCTTGAATACAATGTTTTAGTTTTTCATGTTCAGGAATTATAATTGCTTTGCCACCGTTTTGAAGGTGCTTTTTGGTTTTTGAATCTAGTTTATTTGAAACCAATACATCTTTTGGAACGCTCGTATCGATGGTTTTTGGATAGACCCATATATCATACTCATTTTTGTATTTAGTTCCTTCCAATGAAATGACTATGTTTAGCTTTTCAGCTTCTTCAATAGAACTCAGATCTACACTTATTGCACCTATTCTCCTCAATCCTCCCCGATCAACAACTGTGCTGGCCAACTTTCCTTCGTCAAACATATTCCCCTTACTATCAACAACTTTCCAGGATACCATAGCCTCCTTATAATCCTCATTCCCATAGTGAGCTATCTCAATATTCCCCACGAAGGTTTCATCATTGGTCCAGATATATTTACTCATCATAAGTAAGGGAACGACTTCCGAGCAGAATTGGCTCCAATTTTCGGGTGAAATCAGGCCTTTTGATTCCATGAAGTCGTTCAGAATTCCAACCAGTGCTGTTCCCTGTCCTGGGTAATCTTGTATGTCGAGTAGCTGAAAGCCTGTAAAATCAGGTGTTCTCAGTGCAGCTTCAATATCCTCCTTGTAGCAAATCACTGCAAGTTTTCCAGAAGCATTAACAAAATCATCTGCCTGATCCAGAATATTTGCATTTTTAAATCTTTCCTTGAATATTTCTAAATTTCTTGCCCTTGTTACACCAGTAAATTTTGGAATATCATTGAAATCCGGGGATACCTGATACTGCCCTACCTCGTGCGCAATTATCGGTGCCTTGAACTCTTCAATAGCCTTGGTATAATTATGCATGCTTGATGGAGGAGCATATTCAATATGAGGTTTTTTTTCCGGGCATAAATGAGTAGCAAAAGATCCTCTTATGCCAGATTCACCGGAGACTCTGGCTGTTACCCAAAAGTCGTCACCTTGAGGGAAGCTGGGATTTAGAGCCATATTATTGCTGCCTTGTGCATAAAGCCTTCTGGAATCATGTTCCTTGAATTGGGCAACCAGATCAAACATGTCTTGATTTCTACCAAGCTCATTTCCAAGGGTAAACATGGTAAAGGAAGGATGGTTGCCAAAGTATTTTAATATTAATTCACCTTCTCTCTGCAGATAATTCTTAAGAGCTAAATTTGTCTTTACTGTATCCAAATCAAGGTAATCGAGATAGAACATTTCTGATAGATCCTCATCCTTGCAGCTTTTATCATCCATATCATAGTTTTGATTTGGAAGCTCAGGCTGAAGGTAAATCCCTATCTCATCTGCAGCCGTTAATGTCGCTTCAGGAGGGAACCAGGTATGGAAACGCCAGTGGTTGATGCCATAAGATTTCAATAATTTGAAATACTTGAGCCATTCCAATTTGTTCATCGGTGGGTAGCCGGTAAGAGGATAATTGGCACAATCAATTCGCCCTCTTAAAAATACTCTTTTACCATTTATGTATATATGTTTTCCTTCCCGCGTGAATTCCCGCATGCCGAAATCCACTTGTTTTGAGCTTTTGAAGTGCTTGTTATCAGAATAGACAGATAAAGTGAGACTTAACCTTATGAGGGCCGGATCAAATTCATCCCATAATGGAGCTTCTTTATCAAAATTATAAATAAGCTCAATTGTCTCACCATCAGATATTTTTGAAATAATTTCATTATGAGACTTGAACTTTGATTTTTTCTCAGTATTCCAACTTTCAGCACTTAAAAGCAATTCTCCCTCAGCCTGTTTTCCAGTGATATTTCCAATATTAACCCTGATTTTTGCACTATTATTTTTCACATCCGGATATACCTGTACATTATCAATCCAAACAGGGTCAGTAATCTGTAATTCTATTCTACCAATAATACCATTCCAGTTTGTTTGCGTTTTCTCACTGATTGCAAAAGCGTTACCGACCGGCGGTAGTTTTGCATTGTCTACGAGTACGGTAATTCTATGCTTCCCAGGTTTAAGCACTTTCGTAAGATCAAAATATTGATGAGCACTCAATGTGTTTTCGTATCCACAGTAAATATCGTCAAACCACACATGGGTATCTTTAGTTCGTTCTAGCAGAAGCTTAGCATTTTTTCCTGTCCAACTTTCAGGTACATCTATCTCCTTCTGGTACCATACCGCATCTTCCCAGAACCAAACCCGGGACAAACGGTCATCAGCTTGTTCATCAAGAAGAATTCCTTTTTTATTTTCATCGGTAGTGCCTGGAAGTTGAACAGAATCATTGAATGAATTGTTAAACCATTTATCCTTTACTCCTATATTGTCTGGATCAATCTGGAAGCTCCAGGTACCTGATAAATCAACTGTTTCATTATTATCATACAAATATTTTTGGTAGCCAGCTGATAATAATAGCACTATAAAGACAAGTAAAGTATATCTCATGGTAGAATATTTTACAGAAGTAAAAGTACTTGTTTTAACTGTGTAAAACAGTGTGAAGTTTTACTCTTGAAGATGTATTCTTGCTGCCAGAAGCTGGCAAGTTTTATTTCTGACCATACTCCAATTTGGCTGGTCCTTGCATTTTTGAAGAAATGGAATAGGGTTATTCAACCACCACACTGATGGCCCATAAATGATTATTCAGAATCTGATTGAGGTTGACGGTTTTGATGGTGATCTCGTTGTCTCCAGATTGTAGATTAATGGTAATTTCCTTGCGTTGAAATTCTCTATCGTGGTAATGATGTCCCAGGCTCTGCCCATTCACCCAAATTCCGATCCAATCATCAAACGCGATTTTGAGCTTTGCCTTCCGCCTTTTATCCGAATGAATAGTTCCTCTCAAAAGTGCTGCTTCCATTGTTCTTGCAAACGGAGTCCAGGCGCTGGTAAAGAACAGGGGATGGAGATTGATCCAGGTGTGGTCACTTGACTCCTTTTGAGAAGGCAAACTGTCCCAGTCGAAGGGTTGAAGCGTTTCAAAGGTCTCCCTAGAATTACAAGGAAGGGTCCCTTTAATCTCCCATTCCTCAACGCTTTGTACTTCAACCGGTTTGAATGCTCTTTTGCGGTAATAATATACAACCACTTCAGTGTCGTCCGAACGGGTACCCAGTTTCATTGACAGGGATGAATTAAAGGAGATAGGATCTGGTCCCATGAATCGATAAGCCACAGCCTCCTGTTTATAGGCGAATATGCTATTGGGATACACTGGATTATCAATAGGAGTGATTTGTATATACGGACATCCAAACCAGGGGGTCTGGTTTTGATGGAAGCCCCAGGTGAAACCATAATCATCTTCCATATTAAAGCCCCTGATGGCATGCGGATCCGTTTCCCCATCAATCAGAAATGTAAATCCTCCGTGGTGATACATCAGATCATCTAAGGCCAATTGCCTGACCCCCATGAAAAACCCGGCAATAAATCCAGCACCATCAATATCGGCAACTGAAATCTGCGAACCTCTTGGTGGAGCTGGCGTGTGAAGAGCATGGCTGGTATGAAACCGGAACGGGCTTATCTCAACGGATGAATCATACGACTGCCAGTTGACCATGGCTGCCAGTCCTCCCTTTTCTTGAGCAATCAAAGTGATTCGGCAGGAATCCTGAAAGGGTATAGGAAAATAGCTAGTATAGCCTGGTTCGCCTCCACCAAAATTCTCTTTAACCCATAAATTGGGCATGCTGATCAAGGGGGCAGATTGGATCAAATAGGGATCAAATCCCAGTAAGGTTCCAAAAAAACTGGGTGCCGGCATCGAAACCTGGGGTACCTGTGCTCCATCAGCCACGATTTCAATCATTTTTCCTTCCGCCCTGAGTAACCAGATGCTTCTGACGCAACCGGGTCCTTTGACATTTAGAATATCGAACCGATCTCCAGCCTCCAGAGAGCCCGGGTTGGAATTTTGTCGATGGCTCATGAAATTGGTTGGTAACTGGATCAGTGGAAATGTAGGATCTGAAACGATTGGCCGATCAGGTGTTTGACAAGCCAGAAGAAATGCCATCATCAATAATAAGGGGATACGAGCAGCTTTCATTCGCCTGGTATTTATGTCTTTACTTGAATTGCTTTTTTTCTTTTAATCCTAATTGCTCATATCTCCGGATAATAACCTCACGATAAGCAATTTTCATGTCTTTCGATAAGAATGATCGATCTATCCATTCAAATGATTTTGATTTATTCTTTACCAGTCGGTTGAAGGCTCCTTTTATCTGTTTGGACGTCAACCCCAATCCTTCTCCAAACTTTTCAAAATGTTCTCGTTTTAATTTCTTTTTCTTTCCGACTAATGTCAATGCGAGCTCCTCTGCATCCTCCGGGAGCACAATGGCTACATTTAAGAGGTCGTAAGCGGGAGATAGCACCCAACCATAAGGACTCTCAATCATAGAGAAGTTCTTCAGGTGCATATCATTATTACCCGTTATAAAAGAGAAAAGAGCTAAGTCAAAGTAAAATGTTTTATCAAGTAATGTGTTACTGGAATAGCTATCCAATGCCTTTCCAACTTTTTCCATTGAGCTTTTATACTTATCAAATGCTTCAGTGATCTGAAACATGTCCAGCATGTGAATCTTTTCTCCTATTGTTGTCCTGTCAACTCGTTTTGTAATATAAGACAGCTCGCCAGATGCCAGTCTTATTAATGATGACGGTGCCACACGGATTCCAAAAACTTCTGCTATTCGCATTGTTATATGTTCATTTTCTGGCATTTCAGGATATCTGTCAGATGGAGGTTTAAAAATATAGTGGCCACCCAAGGCTCCAACTACTGTTAGTCGTGTATCTGAATTTTCCTTCGTTTTCTTAATCAAGGACATTGATAGTTTTGGCTGAACTCCAGGAACCGCAACACTTTGTTCGACCACTTGTTTCGCAAGCTCATCTATTTGATCTAAGGAAAATTCTATTTTGGGTGGTGTTGACGTACCAAAGAACTCCATCGAACATTTTTCGTGAACGTCCAGTTCTTCTTCAATTGGTTCATAACAATATAGACATCTAGTCCCCATTTTTTACAACTATTGGTTCCACACTCACTGCACCGATGCAATTCTGACAACAAGCAAGAAGTAATCCCATTCGATCATTTTTATTAATCCTCCAGTTTTCAGAAGCTATATTCAACAACCAACCTTCAGGTATTAAACCTTCAAAAAATGGGAAGAGTCGCTTTTCAGTATATGGGCTATCGGTGACTGGCATAGTGAACGTTATGAAGGCATTAGGATGATCTTTTACATATTGATCATCATACTGAAATACATATTCGCCCTCATTCGTTTCTGTAATGATACCGGCCAAATGATCCTTATAAAGTACTTTTCCTTGTCTCATTCATCAAGGTCTTTTCTGTTAACAGGAGCTAGTTCATGCCCAAACATGCGGAGAACGAGGTTAACTTTGTCCATATTCAGATTTGTTTTACCCTGTTCGATTTTGCGGATTACGGTGAGTGCAACACCTGCACGTTCCGCGAATTCTTCTTGCGTAAGATTAACTTCTTTCCTGCGTTCTTTAACAAACTCTGCCAATTGTTTCATTATATGCTTTTAAATATAAAAACATTCAAATATAATAAATTATATGCAATTAAATATAATATTTCATAAAACAATGTAATATATGCCAAAGCATATAATACAGGGGATTAGACAATTTACAATTAGAAAATTCAATGGCAAATAATCTGAGTATCTGCATTCTTGGGTACTTTGAGTAATTATCTTTCCTCAATAGGATAAGTGATAGCCAGAATCTGGCTGACCATAACGGCTCAAGAATGGTGGTAAATCCCACCTATTACCCATGGATTTCTGGCAACAATCTGGCAACAAAAAAGGAGTCACTTTCGTAACTCCTTTGTTTCCATGTTGTCCGACCAGGGCTCCCCGGAACAAGTCCGGGGCAGGCTTCTCGCCCTGGCAAATACACCAAAATAAAAAAAAGAGCCCATCATTTGATAAGCTCTTTTCTTTAACCTGTTGTCCGACCAGGGCTCCCCGGAACAAGTTCGGGGCAGGCTTCTCGCCCTGGTAAATACGCCAAAATAAAAAAAGAGCCCATCATTTGATAAGCTCTTTTCTTTAACCTGTTGTCCGACCAGGGCTCGAACCTGGACTCTTCTGAACCAAAATCAGACGTGTTGCCAATTACACCATCGGACAATTGGATTGCAAAGATAGAAGTTTTTCCGAATACAAACAAAATCGGTTAAGCAGTTAAGCAGTGAATCAGTGAATAAGTGAATCAGTGAATCAGTGAATCGGTTAGTCGGTTTGTTTGATTTTTTCTTGAGAGAATTGATGGTTCGAATTAATAGTCTTTTTACATGATCCATTATGTCGTTGAGTTTTGGTTCTTTTTTTGACAGTCCCGTGTTTATGCAGATTTGGTATTGAGCCTCCAGTTCGCATAATGATGCTAGTGAAATGTTTAGGAAATATAGAAGTTGTTCTCTTGAGTTTCTACCAGCACCTTCTGCTATGTTTGAGGGAATTGATATTGCAGATTTTTTCATTTGAGAGATTAGATCAAATTCCTTTCGAGGTAATGTATCCAGAAATAAGTAAATCATTTGTACCAGCTCCTGCGACTTCTTGTAAACTAATAGGTCAGTATGCATCATAATTATGTCTTTTATTATTATATATGCACTTTCATGACTAAAAAGGAAATGTTAACAACAATTAATCCAAACTTAAATCACCAATTCACTGATTCACCGATTCACTGATTCACTGCTTAACTGATTCACTGATTCACCGATTCACTGATTCACTGCTTAACTGATTCACTGATTCACTGCTTAACTGTTTAACCGCTTCAATGATTAACGGATTAACCGATTCACCGATATACCACCATGTCAAATCAAACATTCAAAAAATATAACCGCATTACCGGCTGGATTGTATTCATTATTGCGGGAATTACTTATTTTCTTACAACTGAACCCACTGTATCCTGGTGGGATTGTGGTGAATTCATTGCTTCGGCCGCCAAACTCGAGGTAGGACATCCCCCAGGGGCCCCACTATTTATGCTCATGGCCAATGTGGTCTCTTCATTGGCCTCTGATCCTACGCAAATTGCTAAATTGGTAAATCTGCTTTCAGGGGCAGCTTCAGCATTTACGATCTTATTCCTGTTCTGGACCATCACGCACTTCGGCAGAAAACTGATTGGCTGGAATAAGCAATACACTCTGGCTGAAAAGATTGGAATACTGGGTGCAGGCATGGTGGGAAGCCTTGTCCTGACCTTTGCTGACTCATTTTGGTTTTCTGCTGTGGAAGGCGAGGTGTATGCGATGTCGTCGTTGTTTACAGCAGTCGTTTTCTGGGCCATACTCCAATGGGAAAGAGAGGCCCATGAGCCATACGCCTTGCGGTGGATTATTCTGATTGCTTACCTGATGGGGTTATCAATTGGCGTACACTTGCTTAACCTGTTGGCCATTCCGGCTATCGTTTATATATATTATTTCAAAAAATACGAGACTACACCGAAGGGTGTGGTATATACTTTTCTGCTTTCGGTGGGCATAATTCTGGTTGTGATGTATGGCATCATTCCTGGAGTGGTTATACTGGCTTCATGGTTTGAATTGTTTTTTGTAAACCTCATTGGGTTGCCTTTCAACAGTGGGGTTATCTTTTTTGCTATTCTAGTAATCGCACTCATCATTTGGGGTTTGATCGAAACCCATAAACGGGGCAAAGTGCTTTGGAATACGGTATTATTGGCCGTAGTGGTCGTACTAGTGGGTTATTCTTCCTATGCAACCATAGTGGTACGAGCGAATGCTAATCCACCCATGGAACAGAATAACCCCGATCAGGTTTTCCGATTGATCAAGTACCTGAATCGCGAACAATACGGTGACCATCCATTGGTGAAAGGGCCTTATTATAATGCTCCGGTCGTCGGCCAGAAAGCAGGCAAGGCTACCTATACCCGCATTGATGGTAAATACGAAGTGACAGACCGGCTCAATGTGCGCGAATACGATGAACGCTTCATGACACTCTTCCCCAGGATGTGGCACAACAGCCCCGACCACGAACGTTCGTATCAACAATGGGCAAATATAAAAGGCAAGCCAATTAGTGTGACTACGGGAGAAGGTGAAACCCAACAACTCATGAAACCTACTTTCGGTGAGAATCTGAAGTTCTTTTTCTCATACCAACTCGGACACATGTATTTCAGGTATTTCATGTGGAATTTTGTGGGTAGGCAGGATGATGTGCAATCCCATGGAGGGATATTGAATGGCAATTGGTTATCAGGGATCAATTTCATTGATGAAGCCCGACTCGGATCGCAGGATAACATAACCACCAAAGCCCGGGAGCACAAATCGCGTAATGTGTATT
>CAYUGX010000179.1:0-10163 GCA_964444375.1 uncultured Porphyromonadaceae bacterium
GTTATCCAGTTTTGGGATTGTTGTACAATGGTTTGGTCTGAACACCAGTACCACAATCCCCTGGATAACCCAGCAAGCAAGCGTACCAAGTCAGTCCTGATTCAAATCCGCCTTCTCCAAGAGCAGAAAGACTTTCTCGGGTATGCAGCATATTCAGCTGACCAGGCTTGAGGGCTTCCTTCAACTCAGCCAGCGTTTGTATGCCTTTATCCGGTAGGGCTAAAGCGGCAATAACGGTGAGAATCACTGCACCAGATAGTAACAATACTGTTTGAATGGTCTCTGTGACCACCACAGCTTTTAATCCCCCCAGAACCGTATAAACAATCGTAACCAGAGAGATAATCAGAATAGAGACTAATACAGGTACCCCGAAAAAAGCATTGAAGACAACGGCTCCAGCATACAAACTCATTCCAATGTGTACGAAAAGGGCACCGATCAGTGCGATGATGGCCAAAACTGTTCGAGCACCACTCCCATACCGCTTTTCCATAAATTCAGGTAGCGTTGATATTTTGCTTTTAAAATAGAAAGGGGCAAATACCAGTCCCAGAAGAATCAAGGTAACAGCAGCTAACCATTCAAAATTACCCCATACCAGACCTTCATTGTATCCGGATGCAGCCAGTCCAACTAAGTGGATAGTCGAAATGTTTGAAGCAAAAAGTGCAGCACCTATTACCGGCCACTTTAGACCGCGTCCAGCTAGAAAATAGCGCTCGCTCGACATATTTTTCAATCTGACAGACAGGATACCGATCAATAAGATGCCAACTAAATATACCAGGATGATGATTGCATCAATTGGATTCATGAACAGGAGTGTTTTAAGTACTTAGTAATGCGAAATTATGAATATCTCATCGATTTCAGCAATGAAAGTACCTTTTTTATATGAATAGTAAGTCATAAGACTCTTTAAGGATAAGATAATCCAATATAAAGCTAAAATGATCCATTTCTGTTTTTAACATGATGAAAGTAATCAAGAATTTGATTACTATCTTTGTACAGGAAGCTATTATGGAAAAGAAAGAGATTACCAAGGTTGATTCTGAAGTGATGAATCGAATCAACCGACGATTACTACTTCAATTAATCAGACAAAATCACACCATTAGCCGGGCAGAGTTGGTTAAGCTGACTGGTCTGGCTGCACCCACAGTTTCAAGAATTGTGGATCGTCTAGTTAACGAGGAACAATTGGTTAAATACAGTGGGGTCGGGCATAGCAATGGTGGAAGACCTCCTGTGATACTTGAATTTAATGGTTCGGGTAAATATGTTTTAGGGATTGACCTGGGGGCTACGAAGATTAGAGGAGTGTTAGCCGATTTAGATGCTGAAATAGTAATGGAAGTTCAGGTCCCAACCGGTAAAGAAGAAGGTTACGATGTTGTAATTGATAACCTGGTAGAAGTTGTTAATCGACTATTAGCAAGGCGTGGTTTGGATTCTGCTAATGTGATTGGTTTAGGAGTTGGGGTAGCCGGTCTGTTAGACAAAGAAAAACAGTTAGTTAAGTTTTCGCCAGATTTCGGTTGGCAGAATGTATCATTCAAAAAAGACCTTGAAGCTCGTGTGAGCATTCCGGTTTTTATAGATAACTCAACCCGTCTAATGGCCCTGGGAGAAAAGGGCTACGGAGCTGGAAAAGAACAGGAAAACTTTATCGTAGTCAATGTGGGTTATGGAATCGCCGCAGGGATTGTGGTTGATGGGAAACTGGTTGATGGCGGTGGTGGGTTTTCTGGCGAATTCGGACACATGACCATCGACCCGCATAGTAACTTGGTTTGCGATTGTGGACGAACCGGTTGTTTAGAGGCTTTAGCTTCAGGCCGGCGTATTGGAGCGGTTGCAAAAGAGAAAATGAAAGCCGATAATAAGATTTTTAAATTGGCTGGTGGTAACCCTGAACGTGTTGATGCTAAACTTGTGTTTGATGCATTTAAAGCTAAAGATGAGGTAGCGAAACAGGTCTGTATAGATGCTATCAGATCGCTAAGCCTCGGAATTGCTAATCTGATACACCTGCTTGATCCAACGCATGTTTATATTGGTGGAGGGGTAAGTTTGAATGGATCCGTATTCTGGGATAATCTCCAGGAGGAAATCAAACGAAAAGTACTATTACCGAATCGAAAAGTTGAGATACTGCCAGCTTCCTACACTGAGTATGCAACCGTCGTTGGTTCCTTAGCATTGGTTTTGGATGCTGTTCTTGGACTGGAGCTGAGATAATATTCTATCTTTCTCACTCCTTATTAACATTAAGTAAAAAAGAATTCATACCTTTCAGGTGCTAAAACCTGTCAGTATGGATCCAATTTGTTTCAAAGTACCCCGCCAAACAAACCAATCAGTGCGAGCTGAGTTTTGGGAATTGCCAAGTTTTTACAAGCCCTTTCATTTTCATGCTGAATGTCAGCTGACACTCATTCTTCGGAGTCAGGGAGTGTTATATTCAGTGGATGGCTGTTTACCCTACAAAACGAACGATCTATTCTTGTTGGGTAAAGATTATCCACATGTGTTTAGGCGGAATAGTGAAAGCCAGGATGTTGCTCTGTACCCGGCTCAGGCAATCAGCGTGTTCTTCGATTATGATCAGATAACCAAGTTTTTATCTATTTTTCCTGAAGGTGTTCGCGATCTCGAGACTTTCAAACACTGCAACCGAGGAATCAAGGTTTCCTTAAGTTCAGATTCTCCTATTATTAAATTCATGAATCAACTTCTTGATCAGGTGGGTATGGATCAGATTTTAACATTGGTGACCTTGATCAGCCAAATGTCGCGTGAGTCTAAGGTTGAATGTATTTCTCAACAGACCTTGTTGATGAGAGATCCTCTTTACAAACACAAAATTGAAACGATTCTGGATTTCATCAATGAAAACCACACCAGGCAGGTGACCTTGGAAGATGTTGCCAGTATCATCAATATGAGTCCCAGTGCTTTCTGTCGTTTTTTTAAACGCAAGACCAACAAAACGTTTAGCAACTATCTGATTGAAGTGCGGATTGCCACTGCCTGTCGCTTGCTAACGCAGTGCGATATGACCGTATCAGAGACCTGCTTCGAAAGCGGATATAACAGCACTTCAAATTTTCATAGACATTTCAGACGCGTGACGGGAATTTCTCCTATAGAATATAAACGTCAGATCCTTCAAGTAAGCTAAACCACTTCCTTTTTGAATTGAGGAAATCGAATCTACATTCGGAAAACTAATTATTTGTAAAAAAGGTTGGTGAATAGTCAATAAATGACGTAATCGGGCAAAAAAAGTGACTGGTCTTCAACAACCTTAGCCCTAATTTTAACCAGAATTAGAAAGTGATCTGAATTTTAACTGTTATCCTATGAAACACAAACTCATTTTTTTAGTACTGGCTCTAGTTTGTTCCATTCCCATGTTTGGACAAACTCGTCAGTTAACGGGAACAGTTACATCCCAAGAATCAGGAGATCTCCTGCCCGGTGTAACTGTAAGAATTAAAGAAACTGGTCAAGGTACCATAACCGGTGCCAATGGTCAGTTTTCGCTTAGCTTTGCCCAGAATCAAGGAACATTGGTGTTTTCCTTCGTGGGCTTAAAAACGACCGAAGTCACAATAGGCTCGGGTAATGTGTATAATGTTGCCTTGGAACCTGATGTGCTCGGTTTAGATGAAGTACTGGTAACGGCACTGGGTATTTCTCGAGAAAAGAAAACCTTGGGCTACGCTGTACAAGATATTGGTTCTCAAGAGTTGGCCCGCGCTAAAGACAATAACATTGTTAATACCTTATCAGGTAAGATTGCAGGTGTTCAGGTGACCAGTGGTGGTAGTACCGTTGGATCTTCATCAAGGATTGTTATCCGTGGTAATGCTTCTTTTGCTGGTAACGAACCATTGTTTGTTATTGATGGTACTCCCATTTTTAACAACACTACCAACATGGCAGGTGGTGGTGGTATCGACTGGGGAAACACTGCGGCAGACATCGATCCAAACAATATAGAGTCGATGACCGTGCTGAAAGGTGCCAACGCAGCAGCACTATATGGATCACGAGCAACCAATGGTGTCATTCTTATCACTACAAAAAAAGGTAGTACTGGCCGGCAACTTGGTATTGATGTGACCAGTTCTGTTGTTTTCGACAATGCAGCTTATTTTCCGAAGTTTCAAAATGAGTACGGTGGAGGCTGGAACGGTAGTGAATACCAATATCAAAAGCACCTGGCCGATAATCCTGGAACCAGTATGACGTATAATGAGTATGCGAAACAATATGGTTACAACTATGTCGATGGTAACGGCGGTGGTGTCAACGATGGCTGGCCCATTAACTGGGGACCACGCATGGATACCGGTTTAACGCTTGACCAATGGTCGACAGGACCCAACAGTCCGTATGTTAGTCGCCCCGACAATTATAAGAACTACTTTCAAACAGGTATGAACTACGAGAATTCAGTTGCTGTATCGACGAATACACAAAAGGCTACTGGACGTTTGTCTTTTACAAATTTGGATACCAAAGGAATCATCGATTTCACCGACCAGGCTCAAAACACCATCAATGCCAGTTTAACCCTGCGTCCGACCGATCGCCTAACCGCAACCACTAATCTCACGTATTTGGAGAAGGAAAGTCAGAATATGCCCAATAACGGTTACTCCGGAATTGGTGTCGACTTTGCCTGGTTGCAACGGGATTACGATATGTTGTATGCAAAACAATTGTTTGATGAACAAGGCAATGATGGCCATATTTACCCAAGCTTTGATAATCCCTATTATAACTTACGAAACCTTACAGGTTTTAAGCGAGATCGCCTATATGGAAATATGAGTTTGGATTATAGACTAACCGATTGGTTGTCAGTAATGACTCGGATTGGGACAGACTTTTATAATGAATATAGGAAAGACATCGGCCTAGCAGGTAAGAAAGGCAATATTAGACGAGGCAGGGGAGGCCAATTCAACCAAACTCAGCTCTTCTATCAGGAAACGAATGCCGATCTGATGTTTAATTTTGATAAGTCTTTTGGTGATATCCGACTGGATGGTACCGTTGGAGCCAATTACCGTAACTATTCTCACCAAAACATGTACATGAGGGCAAATGATCTAACAGTGCCTGATTTGTTTACCATTTCAAATGTGAAAGGTTCTCCAGTCGTGAGCATGTATGATTATGAGAAGGAGACCAACTCAGTCTATTTTGCAGCGAATGGATCCTATAAGAACTTCCTTTTCCTTGGGGTAACCGGTCGTAATGACTGGAGTTCTACTTTACCATCTGAAAACAGATCGTATTTCTATCCATCTGTAAGTACAGGCTTTATTCTGACTGAAGCATTTGACATGGATTCAGATGTGCTGAGTTTTGCGAAGTTAAGAGCCAGCTGGGCTCAAGTGGGAGGGGACACAGGTGCCTATAAGTTATCTAGAACCTATTCAGCAAGCGCATACAATAACATTGCTATGTTTAGCCCGGGTTCCACCTTGTCTCCTAACAACCTGAAGCCTGAAATTACCAGCTCATTCGAGGTGGGTGCAGACATTCGTTTGTGGCAAGATCGTCTTGGGATCGACGTGACCTATTATGATCAGGTAACAGTGAACCAGATTCTATCAGTAGCAACTTCAACCACTACCGGATACCGTTCAATGCTGTTGAATGCTGGTGAAATCGAAAACAGTGGAGTTGAGGTGATGATGAAATTCAAAATCATGGACGATCCAACAGGATTCAACTGGGATGCTTCGCTCAACTGGGCCAAGAATAAGAGTACAGTAAATGAATTGTATGGTGACCTCGAATCATACCAAATCTCTCCGGGATTTGGTGGATGTAAAACCCTCGGAATTCCCGGCGAAGAATGGGGCGTACTCTGGGGATTGCCTTTCGTACGTGATGACAACGACAATATGGTAGTTAGTGAAGCTGGTTTACCCTTAACCACAAACGCAGGTGTGAACCTGGGTAATGTGACTCCTGATTGGACAGGTGGTTTGAGAAATAGCTTTACGTATAATGATATTAGCTTGAGTTTCTTGATCGATGCCAGAATGGGTGGAGATTTCTTCAGCGTAACGGCATGGCACGCGCCATTTACAGGAACATATGAAGGATCAACTTTAAATAATGTCCGCGAAGAAGGACTGATCGTTGATGCGGTCAAAGAGGATGGTAGCGTAAATGACACGAGGGTGTCAGCTCAACAGTATTATGCTGGATCATGGATGTGGAATAACCACGAATATTCAATTCTCGATGGTTCATTTGTGAAACTTCGCGAGTTAACTCTTGGCTATGACTTCGATGTAAGCAAGGTCAAGTGGATCTACAGCTTGAATTTATCTTTTGTTGGTCGCAATCTGGCCATCTTATACCGCGACCAAAGTACAGCTGAACTGGGTATCGATCCAGAAGTTGGAATGGGTGGTGGTGACCGGGGTGTTGGTTTTGAAAACTTCCAGATTCCAACCATGCGAAACTTGGGATTTAAACTTCGGGTAAGCTTTTAACGCCAAAAAATCAAAAGAATCATGAAACAATTTAAATATATATCAGTATTTGCGCTGGTGATGATCCTAATCGGAATGGGTTCCTGCACAAAGGATTTTGACGAAATGAATGTCAATCCAAATGCAGCAACAGTCGTACCAGCCAGCAACGTATTCTTGCGTGCAAACATTTACATTGCAGGAACACTCTTCGGAGAACGTCTCGACGTGTACTATGCCGGCTCATATGCAGGCCATACAGCGGCTATCGGACTGGGTGATTACGAATACCGTGTAGATATCAACAACAGCATATGGCGAAGTATGTATATAGGTATGACCTATTATGTGGATGCCATGAGATTGGCTGAGGCTGAAGGAAATACGAATCTCTGGGCAGCCGCTCTCACCATGAAAGCCTATGCCGCTCAACAAACAACAGACATGTGGGGCGATATCCCGTATTCAGAGGCATTCAGACTCGATGAAGAGATAGTCTATCCTAAATACGACACACAGCAAGAAATCTACACACAGATTCTGTCAGAACTAAAAACGGCTGCTGAAACTTTTGCCAGCGGTGTAGGCGACATTGGACCTGGTGATCAGATTTTCGATGGTGACGTTTCAAAGTGGATTAAATTTTGTAATTCAATCCGTTTGAGAGCAGCTATGCGGATATCTAATGTTGACGAAAGCACTGCCAAATCAGTTATGGCCGAATTGGCCGGAAAGCCTTTGCTTGAAAATGTTGACGAGAATGCGTATTGGTATTTCCCGGGTGTGACTCCAGATCAGGAATTTTGGTTTGAGCGGATGGGAGCAGCCGATGGCAACAAGACCGACCAATACCGCACGAATTACGAAATGGTATCCCGCCTAAAAGCGAATAATGACCCCAGATTGCCCATTTATGTTGACCAGAACAGATATGGTGAGTACAACGGATATCGTTTTTACAACGGACAAACCAAAGACACCTTAAATAACGGTAACAACGTTTCACACATTGGTGATCGTTTTGGAAATGATCCTGCCGGATTTTCACCATTCATGAATTGTGCTGAGGTGTATTTTACCCTGGCTGAAGCCTATGAGCGGGGATTAATCCAAGGTGATGCTAAAGCAGCCTATGAGATGGGAATTATGAAGTCGATGGAAGAAAATGGCATCGATGCGGCCGCTACACAAACCTTTATGACCGAATCCAATGTTGCCTGGGGAGCAGGTAGCATGAGTAACCTCGAGAAAATCAGGACTCAAAAATGGATTGCCCTCTTCAAACAAAGTGTTGAAGCCTGGTCAGAATCCAGAAGAACCGATACCCCGTTGATGACTGGCGTATCAGAAGACTATGCATTGACACATACTCGTCCTCCCTTCAGAATGGCATATGCTGATGAAGAGAAGTCGTTGAATATTAATTTCCCAACTGACGTGGTTGAGACCGATATTTTCTACGGCACGCAGGTTTGGTGGGATACAAGAAGCGGTATACAATAATTACTCGAAATAATTTCAGCGTTTTCATAGCGAACAGTTTAGGTTGAAGCGTGCTTTTCGAACATTGTGATTATTTGCGTTAATTGAACAGGTAGGTAACCCCTACCTGTTCTTTTGCCTTTTGTACCTATATTTAAAGCAACTAAACAACCATGAAGAAAAAAATCAACAGTTACCTGGGTCAGCTGCTTGCATTGGCCTTACTCTTTATAGTAGTTGCTTGCAATCCATCCTCAAAGAAAGCACTTGACTCATCCACAATGCTTCCGAATATTCTCATTTTTCTAACTGACGACTTAGGTTATGGAGACTTGGGATGCTATGGGAATCCGATTATCAAAAGTCCAAACATCGATAAACTTGCCAGCGAAGGCATTCGATTTACCGATATGCATTCGGCCGGTACCGTGTGTTCCCCGTCAAGGGCTTCATTATTGACTGGACGACATCCATATCGCCTGGGTTTTTACTATATTCTAGGTGGTGGAGCCCATTTAACAGCCGATGAAGTGACTTTACCCACTTTATTGAAGCAACGGGGCTATGAAACATTTTTCGCTGGCAAATGGCATCTAACACGCTTTGATCGTCCTCAATTAAATCAACCTGATCCCAAAGATCATGGCTTCGATCATTGGTTTGCCACCGTGGTCAATGCCTTCGACGGTCCCGAGAGTCCGGCCGGATTCTATCGAAATGGCCATCCGGTAGGTGAATTGAATGATTGGTATTGCAATGTAATTGTTGATGAAGCCATTGATTGGATTCAAAATAGAGACGGCCAATCAAAGCCTTTCTTCATGGAGATATGCACCCACGGTCCGCATACACCCATTAACCCACCTAAAGAATATGTCAAGGTGTATGAAACAGAAGAGGTGGAGAAATTAGAAAATACGATTGCCTATGGCCAGGTTCCCCGCCCCGAGAAAGACATTGAGCCTCTGAAGCAAGAATATTACGGAACAGTCACACAGATCGATGAGGCTTTTGGAAGATTAATGGTCATGCTTGATGAGCAGGACCTTCGAGATAATACAATGATCATATTCACCTCTGACAATGGTCCGGAATATCCTGTTAACCTGATGGAATCTAGAGGCGAATGGGATGATCCGATTCGTGATAAATGTTTTGGTACCCCAGGGCCATTACGAGGAATGAAACGATTTACCTATGAAGGCGGACACCGGGTTCCAGGTATTATCTCTTGGCCAGGGACATTGCCTGACAATCAAGTCAGTGATGCACTCGTTAACGGTACTGATTTCCTTCCAACGATTTGTAATCTGTTAAATATTCCCCTACCGGATGGTAAAACTATCGACGGTGAGAATGTGTGGCAAGCATTTCAAGGTAAAAGACTAAAACGTCAACAAGCGGTTGTGTGGAACACCCCCGTGCATGAGTATGAATTTGTCCCACCGATGACTCTGCGCGATGGAGATTATGTCTTAGTTGCCTGGTTCAATAAAAAGCCATCAGAACAGCTGTGGATGGATTGGATCAAGTCAGCCAATCCAATCAGCTATGAATTATATGACCTGTCAGAAGACATTGGTCAACAGCAAGATATTAGTGATCAAAATCAAAAAGTGGTGGAGCGTCTGTCAAAAAAGATGGAGCAAATTTGGCAAGACATTCAGGAAGAGTCTCCGGTTCTTAAACAATGGAAAGCAAAATAAAATGAGAGTGAATAATTTGAATCGTTCTGTAGAGCCCCATGGCCGTGGGGCTTTAACAATCCTTAAGACCTTGGTTTTATGTCTAATTTGGTTTATGGGTCCCCTGATCGCGTCAGGGGCAGGCAATGGATCTTCGGTCTTTGGTCAGGATCTAGATCCTGACCACATGCTCTGGTACTCCAAGCCCGCTAAAGCGTGGGAAGAAGCACTTCCAGTTGGTAACGGTCGGCTTGGCGCCATGGTATTTGGTAAAACAGCCGAGGAACGCATACAGCTCAATGAAGAAACCTATTGGTCGGGTGGACCTTATTCAACCACCGTTAATGGCGGATACAAGGCATTGCCCAAAATCCAGCAATTACTCTTCGAAGGAAAACCACTTGAAGCCCATAAGTTATTTGGGCGTCATCTCATGGGTGATCCGGTTGAACAGCAAAAATACCAGTCAATTGCCAATCTT
>CAYUGX010000180.1:0-10130 GCA_964444375.1 uncultured Porphyromonadaceae bacterium
GCATGTTTCGTCCCTCATACACGTTCAACAGCAGCAAAGTTCCATCTTCCATATCGGGGTTTAATGAAGAGGCAATAATGGGTTCTCGTTCTTTTTTCAACACTGGTCGAGGTTCATGGATCCCCATTTTTTGATTCCGCCACGCAAGAGGAATAGTGAATAGTATTTGTTCCCCGTTGTCTTCATCGATCATTTTGATATGCTGCTTGTCAGAAACCAGGTATAAACCATCATGCAAGGGGAACGGATCATAAATGAAATTAGCCTGCTTTGTATGTGTTATAAAACGGAGGGCATCGGGGTCGTCAGGACCATTTTTCAAACTCAGTCGAGCCAGGTATCCGGCATGATCCTTCTGACCATGTCCGGGAGAAAAACTCAGTATTACATCCTCAGTACCGGGAATGGGTTTTGCATCAATTAATAGACATGATCCTGGCACACTTGTCTCCTGGTTTCCGTACAATATCTTTTGCCGGGTTCCATCCGGATTCATGACCCACAAATGGTGGAAATGCACCTGGCTGCGATCGATATATTCCCACCGAGTATACATGATTTGGCCATTCGGCAAAACCCAGGGAGTATTGTCGTGTTCAATGTTGGCTGAAATCCGGGTGATTTGAGAACCGTCAGATTTGCATCGATAAATCACTGCAACCTGGGTGGCCCAGCAATTGACCCATCGATTGCATCGGGTTGATACGAACATAATATCCCCATCCGGCAGGTAAGTGGGTTCAATATCACTATACGGTCCGTCAGTGATTTGATGCAAATAACTGCCATTCACATCCGTTTCATAAAGGTGAAAATGCTCCTCTCCGCCCTTACGGTAAGAGAACAGAATTCTATTCCCGTCATAGTGCATTTGGGGATCACGAAATGTACCGTCATCGTCTTCGATAAGAACAGTGAGTTCCTTGGTTGACAGTTTGTATTTGCAAAGCTTACTATTGCCTGCATACGCCTTCAAGGTTGTATCTGAAGCATAATAGCCAAAATTGGCATACCAGTGTCCATCAAAATCAACAGATCCCCGAACAGCGAATACGATCTCATCAAAGCCAGGATCATCATTATCCTGAGGCTGAAAGATCTGCAATGAGAAGAGAAGCAAAAAGCAGCTAATTACAGACTTTATCGTCATCTTTTAAAGCTATAGAATAGTCTAATGAATTCAAAGGTAAGTCTTTGCCTCATGCAGTATTCCAAATTATCTCATATTTAGTTTATATAGTGCATCATTTTCAGATGATGATACCTTATTTTTATAGAATGAAGAAGCCGGTCGCCAGAAGGCAATTTATCAAAAGATCTACTGGAATAGCATTAGGTACAGTTGCTTTGTCTGGGCCTACCTTGTTGTTAGAGTCTTGTTTTTCAGAACAATCATCCCTATCGAAAGTTGATTGGCGAAAGCTTTTGCGGAGTCACTCCATGGTTTGGGATGAGGTACCCAAAGACATGACCGAAGCTCCCCATTTTGGCAATGGTTTACTGGGTTCTATGATTTGGGTAGAAAAGAACCAGATCAGGATCCAGGTATTTCGGTCTGATGTGCATGACCACGCCGATCACACTTATGGCTGGTCAGCCTACAGCAGACCCAGGTACCAGATTGGCTATTTTACATTGGCCTTAAAAGGAGATATTGTCGATTGTAATCTCAGGCAGGATTTATTTGATGCTGAGTTGACCGGAAGCATCAGCACTAGTCAAGGCAGTATCAGCATAAACCATTTTGTTCACCGCCTGGATGATCTCATTTATACCCAGGTCAGGCCTTCAGGAAATGAATCCATCACTGAGTTCCAATGGCATCCATTTCCGGCAAAGGGATCAAGAGGAGGCGAACCTGGCAGTAAGGGTTACGGACAGGCCAATGCACCTTATAAACGGATGAGTAATCCCGAACCAGTCATTCAGAATATAGAAAACATAAGTCTCAGTAGTCAAGACTTATCAGCCGGTGGTGGCTACGCTACTGCCTGGTACCAAAGTGAATCCGGCCGTGGGGATTTGACGCTATTGACCACCATCCAGCATACCTATCCCGAAAAGCAAGCATCCGAAAAGGCAATTGATCTCATCCGGGAGGGAATAGATACCCTAACTGGGGGCATCCAATCCTGGAAAAAGAAACACCAGCAGTGGTGGCACCAGTACTATCCCGAGAGCTACGTGAGTTTTCCCGATCCGGTAGGACAAGCTTTTTACTGGAACAATGTGTACAGATTGGCTTGCTGTACTCGTCCGGATGCCCAGTATATTGACACCCCAGGATTGTGGAATGCAGGCGGACCGTGGCCCTACAGCACCCATGATTTCAATACACAAACGGCGCATTTTCCGGTCTACACAGCCAACCGCCTGCACCTGGGAGAAGCCCTGGTCAATGCACTAAAGCGCAATAAAGCCAACCTGATTGACAATGTGGTACCTGAGGAGTGGCAGGTAGATTCTGCCCTACTGCCCCTGGCAACCGCCTTTGACCTGAGAGGGAAAAGAGACGGAGACGGACGTTACAGTGAAATGGTGGGTTGCCTGCCCTGGCTGTTGAACAATGTGTGGTTGCATTATCGCTATACCATGGACGATAAGATTCTGGAAGATCCTCTGTTTCCGTTGTTGAAACGAAGCATGAATTTATATCGTCATCTACTGTATGAGGGAGACGATGGTCAGTTGCATTTACCACCGACCTTTTCTCCTGAGCTGGGCAATTTCAGTGATTGCAATTTCGATCTTGCACTGATCCGATGGGGATGCCTGCGCCTTATTGAAATCTGTGAACTGCTGCAAATTGATGATCCTTTGATTCCTGAATGGCAGCTTATATTGGATCACTTAGTAGAGTATCAAATCGACGATAAGGGCTACAAACTGGGCAAAGAAAGATCAGCCCCGGTTGACCATCAACACATGTCTCATTTGCTCATGATTCATCCGCTTTACACAGAGAATATCGACACGAGTCAAAACCTCAATTTGCTCGAAAAGTCGGTCAGGTATTTCAATCCACCAACCGCTCTACCGAAAATGGCGGCCTCGCAATCGTCACCAGCTGCCGCTGCCCTGGGATTAGGAAATCTGGCTCAGCAATTGATGAATATCATCCTGTACAGTGAGCGGGAGAATGAAAAACTTGGCAAAAATGGGATCTACTACCTGGCGACCCCTTGCATAGAAACTTCTTTAGGCTACAATACCTGTGTGCAGGATATGCTCTTGCAAAGCTGGGGCAATATCATCCGTGTATTTCCGGCCCTGCCGGATAACTGGACTGATGTAGAATTCCATGACCTCAGAACAGAAGGTGCCTTTTTGATCAGTGCAAAGAGGGAAGAGGGAGTAACTGTATCAGTCAGAATAAAAAGCCTCAAGGGAGCCAAGTGTGTCATCAATCCTGCGATGAAATCAATGCCCGTGATTAATAAAGAATCACATCATCAGATCAAAGACCTGGGCAATGATCTCTATTACCTCGACATAAAACAAGGAGAAGAAATCACCTTAACCAACATAAACACATGAAAAAGCTTATGCCATTGGTCTTCGTACTGGTTCTATTTGCCACCTGCAGACCACCTCAAAAACCCAATGTGATTATCATCTATACGGATGATCAGGGAACCCTCGATGCAGCCTGCTACGGAGCGCAAGACTTGATAACACCAAACCTGGATCAGCTGGCGAAAAATGGCATTTTATTTACACAAGCCTATGCCCACACGGTTTGCTGCCCAAGCAGAGCTGGGCTCCTGACGGGTCGTCATCCTCAACGCTCGGGTATAAACAACTGGACACAGAATGATGCCCATGCTGAAAAGAAAGGGATAAACATGCCTCTGAGTGAAATAACCATTGCTGAAGTACTAAAAGAAAATGGTTATACCACTGGTCTGTTTGGAAAATGGCACCTGGGGGGCGCTGTTGAAAATGGACCACTTGAGCAGGGTTTTGATGAGTTCTTCGGCTTCAGGGGTGGTTTTATTGACAACTATACGCACTACTTTTTACATGGTATGGGATTTCATGATCTTTGGGACAACAAGGAAGAGATTTTCGACCGGGACAACTATTTTCCGGCTCTCATGACCGAAAAAGCAATCGAATTTATTGAGAACAACAAAGACCAGCCCTTCTTTTTGTATGCTGCATTTAACTTACCCCATTATCCCGAACAGCCCGATTCACTGTTTATGCCAGCCTACAATGATTTGGATGAACCCAGACGATCATACGCCAAAGTAATGACTGCTGTTGATGGTAGAATCGGACAGCTAATTGACAAACTCAAAGACCTTGAAATCTATGATAATACTGCCATTTTCTACATGAGTGACAATGGTCACTCAACCGAAGAAACCATGATCAGATTTGACAACCACAACAGTGGCATACCGAAAGGAACCAATTATTGTGCGAATGGAGGCGGAGGGTACACTGGAAAATGGAGGGGAGCCAAAGGCAGTTTTCTGGAAGGCGGAGTGAGAGTTCCTGCCATTGTGAGCTATCCTGATCGATTTGAAGGCGGACAAATACGAGATGAAATAATCACGTGCATGGATCTTTTTCCAACGATAATCGAATTAACAGGAAGTGAACTTTCTGCACACACCATTGACGGATACAGTTTCGTACCTATCATTGAATCTGAAACAGCAGTCTCTCAGCATGAAGTGCTGTATTTTCAGTGGCGTGACCAATGGGCTGTTCGAGAAGGAAGGTGGAAACTGATTGTTAATGGCCTCGATCACACGGGCCGGTATTCACCGCATCCGCAAAAGACTGAGAAGATGGACAGCCTATATTTAGCCGATTTGGATGCGGAGAAACCTGAAGAGATGAATTACGCCAAAGTTCATCCTGAGATTGTTGACAGGCTAACTAAATTGTATGCTACCTGGGCTGAGGATGTATTTAAGTAATCGTATAAAATCCATCATGAGAATCATCATCGTAATATTGTTGGTTTTAATTGCTCCACAACTTTATGCGCAATCAACCGCCTTCCCAGAAAGCATCCTTACCTCTAATCCGGGGAAAGCTGATTTCCATCTCTTTACCACTCAAAACCAAGCCAACATCCTGGTCGACGAAAAAGACCAAAACACAGTACTCCTGGCAGCGAGGCTCCTGGCCGATGACATCGAACGGGTAACCAATCACAAACCCCAGCTCATCACCAAGTACCCAAAACCCAAAACCCAGAACCCTTCCCTAATTATCATCGGCTGCATTGAAAGTAGTCAAACCATCAAAAAACTCATTAGATCAAAAAAAATCGACGTTTCTGGTATTCATGGCCAATGGGAAGCCTGTCTCACCCAGGTAGTGGATCATCCCCTACCGGATGTTGACCGGGCCCTGGTCATTGCCGGAAGTGACCGCCGAGGAACGGCCTACGGGGTTTTTGAACTATCCAAACAAATCGGGGTATCTCCTTGGTACTGGTTTGCCGACGTGCCCGTTAAGAAGCGCGATTTCATTGCTATAAAATCCGGCAGGTATGTACTAGAATCACCATCAGTAAAATACCGGGGGATCTTTATTAACGATGAGATGTGGGGATTGCGCCCCTGGGCCATGTATACCCATGCGCCGGAAGAAGGGAAAGGAATCGGACCATCAACACACCGACGGATTTTTGAATTGCTGCTGAGGCTTAAAGCCAACCTGCTGTGGCCAGCTATGCATCAGAAAACCAAGCCTTTCAATTACTACCCAGAAAACAAAGTGGTAGCAGATGAATATGGCATTGTGATGGGTACCTCCCACATTGAACCCATGCTGCGAAACAATATCGGTGGGGCCGAATGGGATACCGAATACCCAGATGAACCCTGGGACTATGTCAAAAACCGCGACCATATCTACCAGTATTGGCAAAAACGGGTAAGAGAAAATGGCCGGTATGAAAACATGTACACGCTGGGGAAGCGGGGCAAAGATGACCACGCGGGTAGTGACATCACTGTTGATGTATTGGAGGAGATATTTACTGATCAACGCGAAATGCTACGCAAATGGGTAAAACGAGATGTGACTAAAATTCCACAGGTTCTCATCCCTTACACCGAAGTGCTTAACCTGTACAACCAGGGACTGGAAGTACCAGATGATGCGATCATTTGTTGGCCAGATGACAACTTTGGCAACATCAGGCAATTGCCCAATGCCAAAGAGCAAGGGCGATCAGGTGGCTCAGGAATCTATTACCACTTCCAATGGCTGAACGGAGCCACTACGGCGTATACCTGGACCTGCACAACTCCACTCGGACTCACCTGGTACGAAATGAAAAAGGCCTATGATTTTGGGGTTGATCAACTTTGGGTTGTAAATGTGGGCGATATCAAACCGGCTGAGATCAACATCGAATATTTCATGCAGCTAGCCTGGGATATTGAATCCTGGGATCACAGCAACACAAAAGAATTTTTGTCTCAGTGGGCAAGTCGTGAATTTCAAGCGGCAAGTGCTTCTGAAATTGCTGAAATTCTTACAAAACATTACGAGCTGGGCTATGCCCGGCGACCAGAGAATCTGGTTTTGTGGAATGGTCGTGAACAAAAACTAAGCTGGGAGTGGTTCAGTCTGGATCACTACAACGATGAAGCTCAGCAGCGAATTGATACCTATTCGAATTTGATCGACCGGGTTGATCAGGTGTACCATTCACTCCCTGTCGAAATGAAAGATGCATTTTTTCAGACGGTGGTGTACAATGTGAAAGGCACCGCCTTACAAAACCTGAAAGTCTTGAATGCCCAAAAAAGTCACTCTTACGGCAAACAACGAAGAGCCAGTGCTGCTGACTACGCAGCCAAAGCTCAACAAGCTGAACAAGGCATCTATGCCCTGATTCAACACTACAATCGGGAATTGCTCTTAGCCGGTGACAAATGGGATCATATGGCCTCATTACCAGGCCCCTGGGGTGGACAATGGCACCAATGGGACATGCCACCACTTAGTACCTACTCAGGTGAAGGTACTCCACGCCTTGATTATGCTCTTGAAGGTGGTGATAGCATTCACCTACCGGATTTCTCAGTTTTTGATCAGGATAGTGCTTTCATGGATTTGTACAATACAGGTAACGGGGTAGTCTATTGGTCAGCAGAAACCCCAGGAGATTGGATTACTCTCAGTGAACACGCAGGTGTCATATTCGATGAAAAACGCATCTGGGTGAAAATCGATTACACAAAGGCCCCAATTGGAATAGACGTGAAAAGTGGATTGACCATTTACTGGTCATCCTCACTAAGAGATGAATGGGCCGATTGGGATAAACTTTCAATAGAAGAGCGTGAAGCCTACCGCAAAGGTAGCACGAAGGCCAGTGGAGGAGATAATGCTTTTGAGCTCAAATTCTCCATCTGCAATCCTGATCAAACCGAAAAGCCACATGGCTATATTGAAAGCAACGGATACATTGCCATTGAAGCCGAACATTTCACTCGAAAAACCACTGGCAATTTCCAATGGCAGGTTATAGAAGGACTAGGCAGATCAGGTAATTCCATTGCGGTTCTGCCACCCACCGTCGAACCCATCGTGACACCTGACAAAATCATCATGGAATCACCTCTTGTTGAATACGATCTTTATCTCTTCAGCAAAGGTGAAACGACTCTGAAACTTCATTGCTCACCGAGTCTTCCAATAAATGGGGACTATGGCCAGAGGCTTGCAGTTAGCCTTGACAATGGTCCACCGCAATTAGTTGGATATGTGCGGGGTAACAGAAATGTGATGGATAATCTGATGACCCTGAATACAAAGCTCAATATTGCACATGCAGGACAACATGTACTCAAGATCTGGATGGTTGATCCAGGGATCATCATCGACAAGATCATTCTGAACACAGGAGGACTGCATGAATCCTATTTAGGGCCCCAGGAATCTAACAGAATAGTACCTCAGAAATAGATAAGTCATCACCGAGACCATCAAAGAAACTTTGGCTCAAAATAGATACAATTGTTTTCCTATTTTTGAGAAAATGATCTATTGAGCTATGAAATCAACCATCCCCTACCTTCGTGGTGTTTTAATCACTTCCCTATTTCTCATCCTGGTCACCCTAACCACCTGTACCAGTGAGACCAGTCGTTTTGAAGTCGAATTCAAAAGTAGCTATGAACGACCATGGATTGGGCCTGAGTTCTGGGCTAATCCTTTACAAGACTGGCAGCTGAACAACGGACGCATCGAATGCATCGTGAGCGGTGGAGACCGAAACCTGTTTTTACTGACTCGTGAACTGAATGACAGCAATTTAGGATTCAAAACCAGTGTCAGGATTGGATCGCTATCAGACAATATAAGCAAAGAGACTGGCTGGGTCGGTTTCAAAATAGGCATAAGAGGCGATTATCACGATTACCGCGACAACGCGGTGAGGGGTGATGGATTGCCTGTTGGGATCACAACTGATGGGCAATTATTTATCGGTAGGCTAGATCCGGAAGGAGAAAAAATAAAGCCGGATTGGAACGGTTATATTCTTGAATTCTCTGTTTCAGAGCAAAGTGAGGAGGGTACAGCCCTTCTGATTGCAAAGAGCGTAAATGGGGATGAAGTTAGCCGCCTTGAAAAACGCATCCAGGCTGACTGGTTCGTTGGTGGTATCGCCCTAGCTTGCAGTGCTGGAAAAGTGCCTGAAACACCTGATCAGCGTCCTGAAATCATGTACGGTAACTGGGGATTCAAACCGGGCACCAATCGAACAGGTGATGTCAGAGCCTGGTTTAGTGATTGGAAGCTCAGCGGAGACAAAGTTATTGCTTTCCCAGAACGGGCATTCGGACCGGTTTTGTGGGCACAATATACTTTGTCGTCACAGGTATTGAAACTTACAGCCCAGTTTGCTCCGGTGGGTAATCAGGACGACCAAAGAGCAGTAATTGAATTCAAAAAAGATGGGAAATGGACTGAAAGTGCATCGGCTGAAATAGATCCCCTATCGAGGACCGCTACTTTCAAAATTGATCAATGGGCCGGAGATCAGGATGTTCCCTATCGAATTCGATACTGGTGTTATAATTATGGATCAAGCACTGAGGAATTCATTTATGAAGGTCTGGTACGAAAAGAGCCTTGGGCAAAAGACGAACTCGTGGTGGCCGGATTTACGGGTAATAATGATCTTGGATTTCCGAATAAAGATATTTTTGCCAGCGTGGTGGAGCAAAATCCCGATTTTCTGTTTTTCTCGGGTGATCAAATTTATGAAGGTGTAGGTGGCTACGGTATTCAGACGAGCCCTTTGGAGATTGCTTGTCTCGACTATTTGAGAAAGTGGTATCTCTATGGCTGGGCTTATGGAGACATTCTGAAAGATCGTCCGTCAGTGGCTATACCCGATGATCACGATGTCTATCATGGAAATATTTGGGGTGCAGGTGGGATCGCAACACCAGAAGGATTGAGAGGAGCAGCCGCACAAGACCAGGGGGGCTATAAGTACAATCCGGTTTGGGTAAATGCGGTACAACGAACCCAGACCTCCCATCTACCCAATCCTTTTGACCCATCACCTGTGGCTCAAAACATTGGAGTGTATTATACCACCATCAATTATGCAGGTGTGAGTTTTGCTGTGATAGAAGATCGTAAGTTCAAATCTGCACCAGCGCCATTGCTACCTGAAGCCAGGATCTCAAATGGGTGGTCGAAGAATCCTGAATGGGATGCTTCAAAAACAGGTGACGTGGATAGCGCTATTTTACTTCATCCCAGACAGTTGGCCTTTTTAGAAGAATGGGCTGCCGATTGGTCAGATTCTGTTTGGATGAAAGTAGTATTGTCTCAAACCATCTTTGCCAATGTAGCCACTCTACCTTATGACGATGCCCGTACAGATGCTAATGTGCCCAAACTTAGGATTCTTGAAACTGGAGAATATGCTCCTAATGACATCCCGGTTCAAGATCACGATTCAAACGGTTGGCCCCAAACACCCAGGAATAATGCGCTGAAGAAAATCAGGAAGGGCTTTGGCTTTCATATAGCCGGCGACCAACACCTGGGAAGCGTGATTGAATATGGCATTAACAACTTCAATGATGCTGGATTTGCCTTTTGTGTGCCTGCCATTTCCAATGTATGGC
>CAYUGX010000181.1:0-10063 GCA_964444375.1 uncultured Porphyromonadaceae bacterium
GATAAAAGCCGGCCAGGTTTTCCTAAAACCGTCTATCAGAATCCGGGAATCTGTTAAACAAATAGTTTGACGGGCTAAAACGCTTGAATAGACCCTGTTATTCAGCAATAATCATCTTACTTTTGCCTTGATTGAATGTGTGAAAAGCAGTAATTTAGGATTCCTCATATTTACTTTGAAGCAAATGATGAAAAAAGGATTTGTATTAATAGGATTGATATGGCCGTTCCTGATGTTTGCCCAGGTCAGCAAGGTATTTGAGAAGGGAGATTACCTGAAAGCTGAAGAATTAATAATCAAATCCCCGGCGGCAATTAATGGATCAGACCAATATGGTAATACTCCTTTGCATTTTGCAGCTACAAATGGTCATTATAAGATTTGTGAGCTCTTGATAGAAAAAGGAGCTGACATTGAAGCCCTCAACAGTTCTGAAATAACTCCTCTTTACAATGCAATAAATCACAAAAACCATGAAATTGCGGAACTACTGATTAATTCAGGAGCTGATTTTAGTTCAGAAAACGCCAGATCAAAGAAAGCCCTCATTTTTGCTGTCAGACATAACTTGTATGATATAGCTGACCTTTTAATGAACTACCCCGGGGTAGAACCCCGAGGTATCAAAACAGTTTCAATTGTCCTTTAAATATTTTCTCATAGGTCTTCCCTTGGTCTTCAACATACTGCCTGATTAGATCTTCATTGCCATATTGACCTACTGTATTTGCATAATAACCGCTGGTCCAAAATTTGCCTCTCCACAACTTTTTCTTCACCTCAGGGTGGCGCTTGAATAATTCTTTTGCTGTTATGCTTTTTATCACTCTTATTATTTCATCAACGCAATTTGTTGGAACACTCTGTACTAAGAAATGTACATGGTCTTCCTCGTATCCAATCTCCAAAAAGAATATCTCATATCTTTCTTCTATCCCCTGGCATATAGCTTTTAACGTATTTCCAACTGACGCTGTTACTGCCTTACGACGATACTTCAATGGTAATACAAGATGATACAGCAACAGATTTTTATTGTGCCTTTTTACTATATGTTCGCTCATGCATCAAAAATATACATTTTGATGCATATGAAAACCTTAGGTTTTCTTAACTTTCCTCTGACCCCGAGGCAGAGCCTCGAGGAATTCTATGATTAAAAAATGGAGCGGATATTTCAGGTATAGATCCAGATAACATGAGTAATCAGGCAATTCATGTATGTGGGAACGTTATAATGGCAGAATTACTGATTAGAAACGGAGCTGATATTCATGCAAGAAACAGTTATGGAGATACTCCATTACATCGGCTTGTCGGTGCTTATTCCCAGGAGCAATATTCTCTGATTAACTACCTGGTAAAACAGGGTGGAAACATCAATATGCGGAATAGCAGGGATTTCACTCCCCTGGATTTAGCAGCTTATCCAATAAACAACACTTATATATTCAGACAGTTAGGAGGACTGCAGAAGTCGGAATTGGACTCATTGCTAAGGAAATTTACTCCGAATTTCCAGGTATTGGAGAAATATGAATCTTCAGCAAATGACGTATTAACATTTATCGGACCACCACATGTTGTTGTTGCTGTCGAGGTACTTGGCCTTGAAATTTGGAAGTACTGGCAAGATGACAATATGTATGAACTATACATATCATCTACCGGCAAAATGCAATCAGCCTTTGATCTCACTGCATCTGCTGAAAAAATTAAATATGCAGGAAGTACTATTGGCAATTTAACTGCAATGTATAAGAATAAAGAAACTCTTGAATTTGCTCCTCCTGTTAAGTTATCAGATATCAATGGTAAAGTAACTTCCTTATTGTTCTATGAAAGTGGAAATAGCTTTCCTCTAAAGAATCAAAGAGAATACGCTGAAAGATTCAGGGAAAGTGAAACAAGATATATTTATTGGGAATTAAACCTGGAATATCCGGCTCCAGGCAGATATGTGAGTTTTTTTATCACCTATATCTATTTTAAACCTGATGGAACTGAATTCGGCAGATCAAAGACACTATCTCGTATAGAAAAAGACTGGACCAGTTCATGGAGATCGCAGGCCTGGGGAAATAACACTCCGGGAGCTGTTTACAGGAAAGGAATTTATTCGGTGAAATTATATATTGCAGACGAAGAAATCGCTTCTGGTAAATTTGAGATATATTAATAACAATTGTGATGAAAAAGCAAGTTTTATTTGTTTTAATAGCCATTTTCTTATCTGCAGCACAATCAGGGTGGAATATTGCTGATAGTCAGATACATAGCGCTATTATTAAGAATGATATTCAAAAAATCAAAGCGCTTGCTGACAAAGATCCTTCATTGGTAAATAAATTGGATAAGGAGGGACAATCACCCTTGTATTTAGCAACTAACTCAAATAAACCTGATATCGTTAAACTACTGCTGGAATTGGGCGCCCGTTCTAATGTAAGAAATACGTTTGGGGAAACTGCTCTGCATGGGGCTTCTTTTTATGGGCATGTTGAATGCATGGAAATATTAATAAATAATGGTGCAAATGTCAATGCCCATTGTCATTCGGGACTGTCATCTGATTTTCCGACACCTCTGTGGAAGGCTGTTATCGGAGTACAACCCGATGCCATATCAATATTGACAGATAATGGTGCTGATCCGAACGCTATGAGTAAAGGTGGAAGTTTACCGCTAAGTGGGGCCCTAATGAAAAAGGATGAGAAATTGTTTAAAGCGCTGATTGATGGGGGAGCCGAATTATTTAAAGAAGATGCCCGGGGTTTTTCTTCATACGCTGCGGCAATTAATTCCGGTAATGAAGAGATTGCCAGAATTGCAAAAAGTATAAAACCAGCAAAATAAATTGCCTGGGTACCCGGCTATTTTGAACCGGATCTGATTTTGGATAAGATAAGCAGGCTTGATATGATTGATAATGAATCCCGGCTTAAGATTTTACTCCTGGGTGCTGGTAATCTTGCCTGGCACCTGGGGCCGGCACTACAGGAGTCCGGGTATAAGATAATCCAGGTTTACAGCCGGAGTCAGAAATCAGCCGGGATACTGGGTGAGATGATGGATACTCCATATACCAGCGACCTTGAAGATCTTAATCCGGAGGCCAACATGATCATTATGGCCCTGGCGGATGATGCCATGGAGTCTGTCCTTAATAAACTGCCCGGGAAGTATCAATATATAGTACATACAGCAGGCAGCATATCCAATGAAATTCTCAGGGACCATGGCGATCATCAGGGCGTGCTGTATCCATTAATGACATTAACAAAGGGCCAAGCCCTGGATATGAAAACAGTACCATTCTTACTGGAATCAAGCGATGCGGAAATGAGACAATTACTTGGAGATATGGCCGGGCGACTTTCCGATCATGTATACCATATACCCTTTGAGGAAAGGCAGAAGATCCATCTGGCGGCTGTCATAGCGACGAATTTTTCAAACCATATGTACTACCTGGCGGAAGAATTCATGGAGGAGGAGGGACTGGATTTCGGTATGCTTAAATCCATTATAAGGGAGACCGCGGAGAAAGCTGGTAACATATCCCCGGGCAAAGCCCAAACCGGTCCGGCAAGGCGCAATGAGCACAAAGTGCTGGAATTACACCTTGAGCTACTGAAGGGGAATCCCGGGTTGCAAAAAATGTATAAATTTGTAAGCGACAGCATCAGGAGTAAGTATTCCAGTAAAGAATGAACAATTTCAAGGAAGAACTCAGCAAGGTAAAGGGCTTTATTTTCGATGTGGACGGTGTATTATCCAATTCCAGGATCATTCTTCACCCTGGGCATGAGCTGATGCGGTCGATGAATATCAAGGACGGTTATGCCATCCACTATGCTGCCCGCAAGGAATTCCCCCTTGCAATTATCACCGGTGGGAATTCTGAAGCCGTTGCTCAGCGATTCAGGAATCTTGGAGTAAAGGATATATACCTGAGGTCAAGGAACAAGATGGATGACCTTAAAGACTTCCTGTCCAAGAAGGGTCTGAAGAAAGAGAATATCCTCTATATGGGAGATGACCTTCCCGATTATCAGGTAATGCAGGAGGTTGGATTTCCTACCTGTCCCTCTGATGCCGTTGAGGAAATCAAAGCCATATCCGCGTACATTTCCGATAAGCCCGGTGGTGAAGGCTGTGTCCGGGACGTTATTGAACAGGTCCTGCGCCTTCAGGGAAGGTGGATGGAACCGGACGCATTTACCTGGTAAAATCATGATATCATTTCTGAGGTTAATACGGTTCCAGAATTTACTGATCATTGCAGCGACCCAGTACATGATGAGATATCTGATCATTGCGCCCATCCTTGCCGTGGATGGATTTGTACCCCAGCTTAACCATTTTCATTTCTTTCTGCTTGTGTTTTCGTCCATCACCGTAACCGCAGCTGGTTATGTTATTAATGATTACTTCGATATGAAGACCGATCTGCTCAACAGGCCCTCAACGGTTGTAGTAGGCCGGAAGATCCGCCGGCGCGGAGCAATGACAGCACATATTATTCTCAACAGCCTGGGCGTGTTGACAGGGATCTATCTTGCCTGGCATATTGATATGCTGAGCCTTGGTATTGCATATATACTTGCCGCAGGCCTTCTCTGGTTTTATTCCACAACCTATAAGAGGCAGTTCTTGATGGGTAATCTGCTAGTATCCATCTTTACGGCGTTTGTACCCTTTGTTGTGGTGGTTTTCGAAGTACCTGTGCTTAACAGGGTTTACTATGATACACTGATTGCTAATGATATGAACTTCAATGTTATCCTTGCCTGGGTGGGTGGATTTTCCTTCTTTGCATTTCTTACAACCCTTCTCAGGGAGATCATTAAAGATATTGAAGACTTTGAAGGAGACGCAGCCTATGGGCGGAATACCCTGCCAATTGTGCTTGGAATCAGGACAAGTAAAGTCGTAGTGGCAGTTTTGATTATTACTACGATTACCGCACTGGTCATTGTATATATAAGGTACCTCTTGTATAATCCCTCAGGCAGCATTGACCTCTTGTCCCTAACATGGTTTGCCGCAGCACTTGTAATTCCCTTTATATTCCTGCTGTACAGGACTATAAGAGCCAGAACGAAGGAGGATTACCATTCTTGCAGCAACCTGACAAAGACCATAATGCTAGCGGGTATCCTGTATTCGTTCATCGTTTATTTCATCATCCATCAAAACCTCGGCTGAACTTGTGTTTTTAGATAAGCTGAAAGGCTACCATATTGTCCTGGCTTCAGCGTCACCCAGAAGGCAGGAACTGCTTGGGGAACTGGGACTTGAATTCGAGGTTTACATTAATGATGCTGTTGAAGAGAAGTATCCCGAGGGACTCGGTCCGAAGGAAATCCCTGTATTTCTTGCAGAGCTTAAAGCAAGGGACTATCCTGGTCCCCTCACCGGGGAAACCCTTCTGATAACTGCGGATACTATCGTATGGTTGAACGGCAAAGTGGCCCATAAACCGACAGGCAGGAAGGATGCCATAGGGATTCTGGAGGAACTATCGGGTGCCAGACATGAGGTCATAACCGGGGTTTGTTTCCGGCAGGAGGATCGCTTGCATTCCTTCCACTCTGCCACCACTGTATGGTTCTCATCGCTGGGACCTGACGAAATAACCTACTATGTTGACAATTATGCACCCTTTGACAAAGCAGGGGCATACGGCATACAGGAATGGATTGGATTCATAGGGATAGAAAAGATTGAGGGATCCTATTTTAATGTCATGGGGCTGCCCGTGCAGAAAGTGTACAATGAATTGAAGGAATTCATAAAATGAAGAAATGGCCATTCGGAGAAGCGTCATAATATTGATCTTTGGAATGTTCAATGTCCTTCCCCTTCTTGCATCGGAGGGACTCTGGATCCCTTCCCTCATAGGGGAACAGAATATTGTGGAGATGCAGGAAATGGGGCTGATGCTGGATGCGGAAGACATTTATGATATTAACCACAAGGGTATCACAGATGCCGTTGTCAGCCTTGGAGGATTCTGCACTGCCTCGGTAATCTCTGATGAGGGACTGATCATCACCAACCATCATTGCGGGCTGAGGACCATACAGCGGCATAGCACGCTGGCTGCAAATTACCTTACAGATGGATACTGGGCCATGGACCGTTCGGAGGAATTACCCAACCCGGGTCTGTATGTCAGGTTTCTCCGACAGATTGTGGATGTCTCCGACGAGATTCTTAAGGGTGTGGAGCCTGAAATGCCTGAATCTGGGAGGACTTCGCTTGTCAGGCTTAATACCCTGATCGTCGAAGAAAATGTTGGGGACACATCCGGCTTGATTGCAGATGTGAAATCCTTCCACTACGGAAACCAGTATTACCTTTTCCTTTACGAACAGTTTGATGATGTCCGGCTGGTTGCTGCACCGCCAAGCTCCATAGGGAAATTCGGCTGGGACAGGGATAACTGGGTATGGCCCAGGCACACAGGAGATTTTTCCCTGCTAAGGATCTATGCCGGATCCGACAACGAACCTGCTGAGTATGATCCTGAGAACCTTCCTTACAGGCCAGCAAGGTATCTTGAAATATCCCTTGAAGGTGTGGAAGAAGGGGATTTTACCATGGTTGCCGGTTACCCGGGTACGACAACACAGTATCTTACCTCGGATGAACTGCAGTGGCTAACCGAAGAGAGCCTTCCACGCAGGATAGATGCCAGGACCGCCCGCCTTGAGATCATGGAGGAATATATGGCTGAAAGCGAAGTTGCCGCATTAAAATATGCAGCCAAATCCGGGATCAGCAATTACCAGAAGAAATGGAAGGGACAGGTACATGCAAAAGGTAAGTCCAGCCTGCTTATTGAGAAGCGGTCTGCTGAGGAATCATTTGAATCCTGGGCAGAAATTGAGGGTAGCGGTAAATACATTGGGTTGACAGATTCCATCAACGCCCTCGTCGGGGACATGAAAGCAATTGCGATGTTGAGGGATTATGAAAGAGAAGTGATACGGGGTATTGAGATCATCCGTTTTGCCTCCGAATTCAACACTCTGCAGCTGGCATGGGCTGCAAACAATAACATCTGGTTTGAAAGCGAACTCGCATCGCTGAAAGATGAAGCGATGGAATTCCACAGGGATTATATTCCGGATATTGACCGGGAAATAGCGGTCAGACTGATGGAGATGTATTTCAGGGATATCCCGACTGAAGGGCATCCCGAAATGGTCAGCGAAGACCTGGCCCGATTCGGGGGAAGGTTTGATCTCTACGTGACCTGGCTTTTCTCAAACAGCTACCTGGCCAATGATGAGAAGATCCTGGCCGGGCTTGACAGCTACAATAGCCAGACATGGGAGCAGATCAATAATGATCCCTTTTACAGGCTCTCGCTGGCCTTTGACGGGATTTTCGCAGCCAGTGATTCCCTGTGGTCCGTAATGACTGAAAAAAAATCGGCATTGTACCGTCAGTATGTCGAGGGACTGATGTTATGGGATGAGGAGAAGGTTCCTTACCCGGATGCCAACCGGACCATGCGGATCTCCTACGGAAAAGTGGAAGGATACAGGCCCCGGGATGCCACCCTGTATGGACATCTGTCCCTTATGGAAGGTATTTTTCAGAAGTATAACACGGGACTATGGGAATATGCTGTCCCGGATAGCCTGCTGGCACTTATCAATGACACCATACCAGTCTGCTTTCTGGCAAATAATCACACTACCAACGGCAGTTCAGGGAGCCCCGTGCTGGATGAAAAGGGCAGGCTCATCGGTGTGAGTTTTGACCGGAACTGGGAGGGTACCATCAGTGATTTCATGTATAGTGAGAAACTGTGCAGGAACATCTCGGTTGATGTCAGGTATGTTCTGTTTATAATTGATAAATTTGCCGGTGCAGGATACCTGCTGGATGAAATGGATATCACGCCCTGAGGCATGGAAGAACTGTACCAAAGACTTAAACAGGCATATTCCGACAAGAACCTGAACCGCATCACCGGGAAGCTGATCGCGCTTTACCGGTCAAAGGATTTCGGCGGGATACGTTTCCTGGCCAACAGGATCTCGGAGTACATCCCTTTACAGGAAGAGAATGATTCCCGCTGCTTTTCCAGACTGATCATGCTTTACCACCCGGACAAGGGAGCCGCCACAAGGTCCACAATCGAAAGGCTTTATACAAACGGACATGACAATGAATTGAAGGCCTATTCCCATATTCTCTTAATGGATGAGACCATTCCGGAGCCTGTGCTGGATGAGGATATTGGTTATGAGCCGGAATATGTATGGGATCATCCCGCCAGTGGATTCTATTATCCCGATTTTGACGAAAACGGCGATGAGGCTGAGGAGGGCATCGAATATGACGGCACCTTTTACAGTGCTGTCAAACTGAGGATTTACGGTAACCTGTCCATGGAGTTTCCTGCTCATTACCTGGAGGACCTGGATGAGATCGAGATGGCGGACAGCCATATTGAGATCCTGGATGGGATTGAATTCTGCAGTCATACGGTCAGGCTGGACCTCTCAGGGAACCTTTTAACTGATATTGCGGGACTATGGCACCTGGATATGCTGGAGGAACTTTTCCTGGCAGACAACCATATCGGGTATATAGACGTGTTGAGTAATCTGCTGAAATTGCGGTTTATTGATCTCTCAGGCAATGAGATCAGTGATATCACTCCGCTGCTTTCACTGGAGAACCTGGAGTATGTCAACCTTGTCGGAAATAAAGTTCCTAAAAACCAGGTCAGTCAACTCAGTTCAAATGGCATCATTGTCATGCATTAATTACAAACAGCAAAAAAATGACCATAGCGCTATTCGGGGGAACCGGTAAAAGTGGTTCATTGCTTCTGGAACGCCTCATAAAGGAAGGACATAGTGTAAAGACCCTTGTCAGGGACACAAAGAGAATTGACCTGGACAGTGATAGATTGAGCCTTATCGAAGGAAATGTACTGGATAAGGTACCGGTGGATCAATGCATTGCAGGATGTGATATGGCATATATACTTCTGGGCGTCAGGAGCAATCAAAAAACGACATTGCTATCTGAAGGGACAGCAAATATTATCAGGTCAATGGAGGATAATGGTGTAAAGCGGGTGGTCCTCCTGACATCTGCAGGTGTTCTTGGCAGGGATGTGTCCCTGCGGGTCCGAATTATGATCCTGCGTTATTTAAGGCATTCCTTCAGGGACAAGAAAAGGCAGTTGAAACTGCTGGCTGCTACCGGGCTTGACTGGACCATTGTGAGGTCGACGGAGTTCAAAATGGACAAACCCGCAGGGGAGATTATTGTATCCCACGACAAAGCCAGAAGGAGCTCTATTTCAATTATCTCATTGATTGAATTTCTTTATCAGGAATCAGATAGCACAAAACATTTACAGAAAATGCCCATCATCGGCGATTAAATCATGGGATACATATTTATCCGTGTGAATGGAACAGGGAATGCCTGGCCGGTACCCCTGGGGAGTGAACATCCCTTCTATGACAAAGAGAATCAGGAGGAACTGGCCAATGTATCCTTTTCCATCATTAAATCAGAGACCGAGAAAATAAGTCCCTCGTCAATAGCGTGGGAAGTGCTTGTAGATGCCGGACACGGGGTGGTACAATACCTGGTGCGCCATAACAACCGCATACCTGAAGCCGTTGCCCTGACCCATGCACATCTGGACCATACCCTTTCGCTGGACTGGATCATGCAGAGCCACTACAGGCATCACAACAAGGAAAAGACCATGCCCCTCTACTCCAGCCACCCCTGCTGGCGATTCGTACAGGATTCTTTTCCGCAGCTGCTCCAGCTGACCGACTTCAGGGAATTGAAACCGGGTATAAAAAGTTTGGTGGAAGGCATACCCGAATTGAATCTTACTTTCTTTCCGGTTTATCATGGAGAAAGATCCAGGGGACCGGGAATGCTGGTTTTTGAAACAGTAAACAGCAAGGGGAAATCCTCAAGGGTCATATTCTCTGGTGATATCCTTTGTCCATTGTTAAGGAAGGCAGATTACAGGTACCTCCAGGAAGCCGACCTGTTATTC
>CAYUGX010000182.1:0-9980 GCA_964444375.1 uncultured Porphyromonadaceae bacterium
GAATCCGGCTTCATTTCTTTCAAGTGGCGCAGCTGGTGGTTTGGACATCAGCAATATTGGGCAGGCTGGAGATCAAATTAGCTTTGATGTGAGTTTCACGACAGTAGGGTTCAATCCCCCGCAAAACCTGGTCGCTACAGCCGGAACAGATTATGTTGACCTGAGCTGGGATCTACCAGATGCCGGAAGCCCTACCCTACTAGGATTTACGGTGTATCGACATGGAATTGAACTGGCACAAATTGACAACCCTGCTCAAACCACCTACCAGGATGCTGGCTTAACACCAGGTAGCTATCTCTATAGCGTAACGGCCCGTTATTCCAATCCAACAGGTGAATCAGACCATTCAAACTATGAGTCGGTTGAGATTATTCTGTACCTACCAGATGTTATGCCACAAAATTTAGTCCTGAGCCATTCGACGGCCAATGCAGGTGATCTTATCACGTTAACAGGACGTGTGTACAATGATGGAAATCTTGAAGCTCCCGCGTCAACTACTGCCGTATACATCGCTAGTGAGGCAAATCTGGATCAGGCGCAGCTCTTACAAACATTTGACACACAAGAGCTGGCGATTGATGAATTTGCTGAGTTCGAACTCGATCTGCTCCTACCTGATGACTTAACTACAGGTGACTTATACATACTTGTTCATGCTGATAACCTGGCCACTATAGAAGAAATTGATGAGGATAATAACCTGGCCTTCCGTACAATTGGCGTCAGAGCTGCCTTTGCAGATTTAACTGCGGGTCGTTTGTCGATTACACAAAGTCAGCTTTTTGCTGGTCAGGATATACTGGTCGGGATGAACTGGAACAACCAGGGGAACCGGTCAGCAGCAGCATTTGAAGTTGCACTGTTATTATCTGATGACCAATATGCAGATGAAAGTGATCAACAGCTGGGTTCTATTAACGCTGCACAACTCGAAGCCGGAGCTTCTGATGCGGCTGATTTACTTGCCACCATCCCACTTAGTCAAGCACCTGGAGATGTTTTTCTCATTATTGTCGTTGATCATAGCGATTTGGTACCTGAATCCAATGAAAGCAATAACGAAGATTTTTATCCAATTGAAGTGATGGCCCGAAATGATTTAGCCCTGGTTAATCTGAGGTTTGAGCCTGCCGCATTCAAAGACAATCAGAACTTAGACTTCAGTTACAGCGTTCAAAATCTGGGAGGTGAAGCCTCTGGCCCAAACGAAGTGTGGGTATCCCTTTCACCTAGCAGTGAAAAGGCAACAGATAACATTTTGTTGACTCAATCTGTACCGACCATAGCAGCTGGTTCGCAACTCGATCAAACCGGTTCCGTTACAATACCAGTGGGTACCCTGAGTGGTGATTACTATCTGCAAACCTTCATTAATCCGAATAATGAACCCGATGGGGATCAACTTAATGATTACATCTTCAGACAGTTTAGCGTATACAATCTGCCCGACCTCCAAATTATGATTAGCACTCAAGAAACTGAATTTAAACCCTATGAGCCATTAGAGTACCAACTGGGTATCAGCAATCCTGAAACAGGAGATGCCAGCAATCTATCTGCTGTCGTGGTACTTTCGACCGATGAGACTGCTGACAGTGAAGACGTGCAGATCAATAGCTACAGCGGATTTTCATTAACATCACAGGCATCCATCAGCTACGATGAGCGTTATCAATTTGCTGATGACATTGCGCCAGGAAGGTATTATGTTTTGGCTATGGTTGATCCTAATAATGATGTAAACGAAGCCATTGAAAATAACAATATGGCATCTGTTGAAATTGATGTATTGGATATCTCATCGAGTGAGAATCTGATCAATTCAACCCAATTAAGAGTGTACCCCAATCCGGCAGGTGAAAAAATTTGGATAGAATACCTTGGAAATGAACAAGGTAATGCTAAACTTCGCATGTACAATATGAGCGGTAAGGTCGTCTATGAGCAAAGTGTTGAGTTGGGAGCACTGAGGTCAATTGAGGTTGACAGGCCGCCTGTCGACGCAGGCCTTTATCTTATTACTCTCTTTGCCGAGGATATACACCTTAAACAGCCCATAGTGTTACTGAGTCGCTAATTTCAATCCAGGTTTATGCTGGAGAAACTGAAGACATACATCCGGCAGGAGAATTGCTTTCATGAGAATGATCGACTATTGCTTGCAGTAAGTGGTGGCATTGATTCAATGGTCATGGCCGATCTATTTCTGCAGCTCGATTACCCCCTGGGTATTGCCCATTGCAATTTTAGGTTACGCGGTGAGGAGTCTGACAAAGATGCCGAATTCGTGCAACACTTTTGCGAACAACATCAACTGCTATTCCATACGATTCGTTTTGATACGGAAGCATACGCTAAACAACATAAGCTATCAATACAGATGGCTGCACGGAAGCTGCGCTTTGAATGGTTTGCAAAAGAACGCGTTGAGGGAAACTATGATTGGATTTTGCTCGCCCATCAGGCAGATGATGCTGTTGAAACATTCCATATTAATCTGGCAAGAGGCAGTGGCATTAAGGGGCTGGGTGGTATTCAGGTAAAGCATGGGACAGTTGTGCGCCCGCTGCTGTGGGCACGTCGGACAGAGATTTCAGACTATGCATCGAAGAATCAGATCCACTTCAGAGAAGACAGCAGTAATGCCAACATAAAGTATCGTCGCAATCTGATACGACACCGTGTTTTGCCAGAGCTAGAAAAGATCAACCCCAGCTATATCCAGGCGGTTCATGAAAGTATGCAATACCTGCGGCAGGCAAATGAAATTCTTGAGTCACAGTTTAAAAAGTGGAGCAAAGAAGTAGTTATTAGAGATTCTGCCTCCACAATTAGACTTTCCATTCCAAAGCTTCTTGATTTTACGTCACCAGCATGGTTTGTTCACCGTTTTCTTCAACCCCGGGGATTTACAAGTGAGCAGGTTAATGACCTGATGGAAGGTATTGATGGTCAAAGCGGCCGGGTTTTTGAAACAGATGAATACCAGTTCTATCAAGATCGTGATGAATTGCTACTGGTCCAAAGAACTAATACTCAAGATGAGCAAGATCATTATATTATTGAGCACACCGACACATTGCTCACGAATCCCCTCAATCTTCAGATTGAACAACTCGATGCGTTTGAATATACCATTCAGTCTAACCCAAATATTGCTGCGCTTGATCTCGATATACTGAAATTTCCATTAACCATTCGGAAATGGCAGCCGGGAGATGCATTTTATCCTTTGGGCATGAATAAACCAAAGAAAGTCAGCGATTTCTTTATAGATGAGAAAATTTCCCTGCCGGATAAAAGAAATGCCTGGATCCTCTGTTCTGAAGGGGATATTGTTTGGATCATTGGGCATCGAATTGACCACCGTTTTCGTATAACTGAAGCAAGTCGACGTATTTATCAGCTAACAAGGCCCGATTAGTGTTAATTTATGTTATCAGACGTTAAATTGCTTTAGTCACGTCTCCATTATATTATATAGTTTGTTTTTTTTGTACTCCTGAAAATAAAAACCTTAATAGTTTCACCATGGATATAATTGTTGAGAATCTGACCAAAGTGTACGGATCACAACGCGCGGTGGATGATATTTCGTTTAGGGTGAATACAGGGGAAGTACTTGGCTTCTTAGGTCCGAATGGGGCCGGAAAAACAACAACAATGAAAGCCATTACCTCCTTTCTTATTCCAACTGACGGAAAAATACGCGTGGGTGAATTCTCAGTTAATGAAGAACCCGAATCGGTCAAAAAGCGAATTGGTTATCTTCCAGAACACAATCCTTTGTATGAGGAAATGCCGGTCATTGATTATTTGAATTTTGTTGCTGAATTACAAAGCATTGCAAAGTCAAAGATTAAGAGCCGCATCCTGGAAATGGTCAAAGTATGTGGCCTCGAGGGCGAGAAGCACAAGAAGATTAATGAATTATCGAAAGGGTATAAGCAACGAGTCGGATTGGCTCAGGCTTTAATCCATGATCCTGAGGTGCTCATACTTGATGAGCCAACAGCAGGGCTTGACCCAAACCAGATCGTTGAAATCAGGGAATTGATTAAAACCATCGGACGTGAGAAGACGGTGATTCTGAGTTCTCACATTTTGGCTGAAGTTGAAGCGACCTGTGACCGGATTCTGATCATTAACAAAGGTCAGATCGTTGCAGACGGCACCGCCGAAGACCTGAGAAAGCAAGCTCATGGCAACGAGATTTTGAAGCTTGCCATTGAAGATGGTGACAAGAACACCATTTACGAAGCACTTAAAGACCTTGAATCAGTTGAAGTTGTTGACATGTTGGACAATGGGAACCGTTTCGAAGTTCAAAGTAAGGCCGGACAAAGTTCAGGACGCTCAGTTTTCAATTTGTGTGTTGAAAAAGGATGGGTCTTAACCGAAATAACTCCGGTAGAAACTAAGTTGGAAGACATCTTCCACGAATTAACTATGAAATAACAACCGAAATAAAGATAGAACCATGAGAGAAATATGGATACTGGCCAGAAGGGAATTGAGAAGTTTTTTCAATTCGCTCATGGCGTATATATTACTGGTGGCTTTCCTCGGTTTTAGTGGATTTTTCACCTGGATCAGCGGAGCCGATATTTTTATGGTAGGCCAAGCCAGCTTACAATCGTTCTTTGGAATAGCCTATTGGACCCTCTTCTTTTTCATTCCTGGATTAACCATGGGTCAATTAGCTGAGGAAAACAGATCAGGTACCATTGAATTACTGCTCACTAAACCCATATCTGACTGGCAAGTCATCATCGGGAAATTTTTATCGACCTGGATCTTAATCGCGATTGCCCTGGCATTTACCCTGCCCTATTATATCACTGTATCAACATTGGGCGAGATTGACCACGGAGCTGTTTGGTCTGGTTACCTGGGCTTGCTTTTGATGTCTGGAACCTACATAGCTATTGGGCTATTCGCCTCTAGCGTATCTAACAACCAAATTGTCGGTTTTCTGCTGGCCTTATTGATTGGAATATTCTTCCACATCATTTTCAACGTGTTGTCAGCCAGCTTTACCGGAGTTGTGGGCAATGTGCTACACTATTTGAGTCTGAGCACCCATTATGAGTCGATATCGAGAGGGGTGATAGACACCAAAGACTTGTTTTATTTCTTTAGTTTAATTGCGCTCGGTCTGGCGTCTGCTGAATTTGTAGTCGCCCGTAAACGGAGTTAATCCAAATCCAGAAGTATTATGAAAAGAACAACAACCTATTTATTGATTGTTATCGGCATACTGGTTTTGGTTAATGTGTTGTCTGACAACCTCTTTCTTCGTCTTGACCTGACTGCTGATAAGCGATACACCTTGAGCAATGCAACCAAGGATATCGTGCGTAACCTGGAAGAACCGGTTACCGTTACCGCCTACTTTTCTGATGATGTTCCTACCCAGATGTCTCAAACAAAGCGTGACTTTAAAGAAATGCTTGTAGAATATGGCAATCTGTCAAAGGGAATGGTCGTATTTGAATTTATTGATCCAAGCTCAAGTGAGATCACCGAGCAAGAAGCCATGTCGGCCGGCATTCAGCCGGTTATTGCAACCGTACGGGAAAAAGACCAGGAAAAGAAACAAAAGGTTTACCTGGGTGCTGTAGTATCGATGGGTGAAAGCTCAGAAGTGATCCCATTCATGCAGCCCGGTGCTGCCATGGAATACGCTTTATCTTCAACGATAAAGAAGATCTCAGTATTGAATAAGCCAGTTATTGGCTTGCTTCAGGGACATGGTGAACCGGCTATTAATTCATTTGCCCAAGCCTTGAATTCACTCAGTATTTTATACAATGTTGAGCCGGTTACATTAAGCGATACAGCTGATGCCTTGCAAAATTATGCAACATTGGCTGTTGTGGCTCCTAAAGATTCATTCCCGGCAAGCCATTTAGCCCAACTCGACCGCTTTTTAGGCCGGGGAGGAAATATCTTTATGGCCATGAACCGTGTTGATGGTGATCTGAATGTTGCCCGGGGTAGCTCAGTAAATACCGGACTTGAAACCTGGCTCACATCCAAAGGCCTAGTAGTCGAGAATAATTTCGTGGTTGATGCACGCTGTGCTCGCATTTCAGTGCGACAACAACAGGGGATTTTCAGTTACACCACTCAAGTTCCTTTTTATTACATCCCGATGGTTACCGGATTTGCCGATCATCCAATTACCAGCGGATTGGAAACGGTCGTGCTGCCATTCGTGAGTAATATCAATTACATAGGCGACACGACCAAAACCTTTACTCCACTGGTATGGTCTTCAGAAAAATCTGGCACACAGCCGTCTCCAGTCTATTTCGATGTAAGTCGTCAGTGGACTGAAGGTGATTTCCCTCTGGAGAACTTAACTGTGGGAGGCTTGTTGAGTGGCAAATTAGTAGGCAACTCTGAGGCACAGATGATTGTCATAGCAGATGGCGATTTTCCCGTTAATGGCGAAGGTCAGGAAGCCCGTCAGCAGAACGAAGACAACATCAGTCTGATGGTGAATTCAATTGATTACCTGTCGGATGATACCGGTCTGATTGAATTGCGCACTAAAGGAGTAACATCTCGTCCATTAGATGAAACTGAAGATGGTAAAAAGACATTTCTTAAGTACCTGAATTTCCTGCTGCCTATTCTGTTAATCATCATCTATGGAATCTTCAGGATGCAGTACAACCGTAATTTACGAATCAAACGAATGGAGGAAGGTTATGTCTAAAATAAGACCTAAGAGTAAGAACAAGAGTATCCTGGTACTTGTATTTGTTGTCTTGTTAATTGCTGTGGTGATTACGCAGATCAATAAATCTAAGAAAGGTGAAAGAAGTTTTGATCCTGAATTAATGAGTTTTGACGTCGAAGAGGTGGTCTCGATGCAATTGTATACGAAATCGAACAATTTTGAACCATTCAGCATTGTGAAGAATGGTGAGGAGTGGACAATTGAGCAGAATGACCAGGTGTATCCGGCGGATCCCGATTTGATTTCAAGCATGGTCAATGAATTGTCGACCCTTGAAGCCAAACAAGTAGTCGCCAAAAAGAAAGACCGTTGGGCTGAGTTCGATGTTACCGATACATCAGGAGTTCGTGTGGTTGTCAATAGCGACAAGAAAGTGATTGGTGATTTGTTTATCGGACGCTTCTCATTTAATCAAGCGTCAAGACAGCCAAAGACCTATGTCAGACTTAATGAAGAAAATGACATCTATGCGGTTGAGGGGTATTTAAGCATGACTTTCAATCGCGAAATCAATGGATTGCGCAATAAATCAGTTTTCCGCGGAAACCGCAACGATATCACCCGCATCAGCCTGAATTATCCAGCCGATTCGTCGATGAATCTAATTAAGGAAGAGGCAGCTTGGATGATTAATGGCATGCCCGCCGATTCAGCCAGCATGAGCGACTACCTGGGAACGGTATCCTACCTGGTCGGAACGGAATTCAGAGACGATATTGATCCGACCACTATGTTATCCGCTCCTTTTACCGTTGTGTTGGAAGGTCAGAATATGTCTTCGGTTGAGATCAAGGGAATGGTTGATCCACAGGGTAAAAAATTGGTGTATTCGAGTTTGAACACCAAATCGGTATTTGACGGAGACAGTGGAGAACTATTTGATCGCATTTTTGTTGGGATGAATAAATTTCAACCCCGTATTGCCCCAATCGAATAAAAATAATCTACATATTGGTATAAAGTAGAGCCGCAAGATTTTGCGGCTCTACTTTTTTTCACACCTTTATTTCATGAATAAGAAAGAACGCTACAAAAAGGTCGTTGCCTGGTTTCAAGAGAATCGGCCTGTAGCGGAAACTGAACTGGACTATGTCAATCCCTATCAATTGCTGGTTGCTGTGGTTCTGTCGGCGCAGTGTACTGACAAAAGAGTTAATCTGATCACACCAGCTTTCTTTGAGGCTTTTCCTGACTTTCGGTCCTTAGCACAATCAACTCAGGAGCAAGTGTTTTCTCTGATAAAATCTTGCTCCTATCCGAATAATAAAGCCAAACATTTAATTGGTGCCGCCCATACTGTAATGACTGAATTTGATGGAGCCGTTCCAGATACTGTGGAAGAATTGCAAAAAATACCGGGTGTTGGCCGCAAAACAGCCAATGTTATTGCCTCAGTCGCATTCAACAAGCCTGCATTCGCTGTTGATACCCACGTTCATCGGGTTGCCAACAGAATCGGATTAGCCAGCAACACGAAAACTCCGCTGGCTACTGAGCTGCAATTGACTGCAAACATTGCCCAAGAACTGTGGCCTATTGCCCATCATTGGCTTATTTTGCACGGAAGATACGTTTGTAAAGCACGCAGCCCGCAGTGCATTGAATGCGGGATTAAAAAGTACTGCAAGTATTATGAAAAGAATAAATCATTGTAGATTCGTTTTTCTATTAGTCGGTCTTTTATCAGGCACAGGTCTATCTGCACAAACCCAGGTTGTGATGCTTGGATCAGGTATCCAGACCCCATGCACCAGGGACCAAGTGTTGCCATTGTGGTTGACACCCAGGCATATTTGGTTGATTTCGGCGTTGGTGTCGTGAGGCAAGCATCAGCTATGAGTCCTGTATACCAGGGCAATATCCAAGCTTTGGAAGCCAAGCGGCTCAATAAGGCCTTCTTAACCCACCTGCATGCCGATCATTCCATGGGTTTGGCCGATTTGATACTCACTCCCTGGATTATGGGCAGGGATCAAGCTCTCGAACTGTGGGGTCCAGGAGGAATAAGTCATATGGCTGAACACCTTTTGCTGGCCTATCAAGAAGATATTAAATACCGGGTGTATGGTCTGCAGCCAGCCAATAATACAGGCTGGCGCGTACAGTCACACGAAATATCAAAAGCCGGGGTGTGTTATACAGATGATTTCGTGAGCGTAGAGGCCATTAATGTAGATCATGGAAGTTGGCCACAGTGTTTTGCCTACAAGTTCACAACACCTGATAAAGTTATCGTTATCTCAGGTGACACAAAGCCCAGCCCATCTTTAGTTGCTGCGGCCAAAGGTGCAGACATTCTGGTGCACGAGGTGTATTCACATGCTGGGTGGTCTACAAAATCTGATTTTTGGAAGGCTTATCACAAAGAAAATCATACATCAACCTTCGAACTGGCAAAGATGGCCAATCTCATCCAACCCGGGTTGCTGGTGGTTTATCACACCCTCTATTGGGGTTCTAGCGATGAAGATATTCTGAAGGAGATTAACAGCCTCTATAAAGGAGCCGTCTCAGTTTCAGCTGATTTGGCTGTTTACGATTGAGGGTAGTTGCTTATTATGACTACATCAAGATCTTTCAAATATGTCCAAATTCATCTTCTGAAACGATACGATAGGCTTCTCTAAAGGGAACACCCCGCTTAACTAATTCGTATGCTTTCTTCACGCTAAACAATTCATCTGACATAGACTCTTCCAATATTTCTTTATTGATTTTAAGACCTGATAAAACCAGACTCATCATCTTCAGGCATCTTTTCGTTGCATGAATGCCTTCGATGAGAGGTTCTTTGGTAAGTTGAACATCCCTGTTATAGCCTGAAATTATATTCACATTGGTATTCATCACTTGCTGGGTTTGTGCCAATACCTGGTGTATTTGTGCCCGAATCAATTCAAGCACATCTGGATTTTTCTTGTGTGGCATGATACTCGAACCGGTGGTTAGATCATCCGGCAGCGTGAAATAGTTAAACTCAGGCATAGTAAAAAGGATCAGATCACTACTCAATTTGTTAAGTGTAGACAGTGCTGAAACACACGAATATAGGATATGGGCATCCAATTTACCACGACTATTCTGCGTGTATAATGGATAGTCAACATGAGCGGCAAATCCCAGTATATCAGTTGATATCTTTGTATCGATATCCAGCGGAACGCCAAAACCAGCACCGGTCCCCAGTGGGTTCTTATCGATCAATTGTTTGACCAGCATCATC
>CAYUGX010000183.1:0-9976 GCA_964444375.1 uncultured Porphyromonadaceae bacterium
TCGGATCCGGCAAAATTGAACTTACTCAGGTAGGCTCGTGCGTTCATCTCACTATTTCCAATCCGAATGGTTTCGCTCCCCTGGCTGATGACTTCGTAGATGCTTTTATCAGGCAGGAGGTCTTTATGAGACTGATCAACATAAGCCAGTTTTACGGTACTGCCCTGGCTCATACTGCCTTGATCTGGTGTCTCATCCCCGACGATCATCCTGAAAAGTGTAGTTTTACCGACTCCGTTCGGACCAATAATCCCAATAATGGCATTTTTTGGAACGACCATGTTGAGGCTGTCAATGAGCAATCGTTTTCCGAAACCCTTACTCAGATTCTTAGTCTCTATGACCTGGTCTCCCAATCTGGGTCCAGGTGGAATATATAATTCTAACTGAAATTCTTTCTCTTTGATCTCGGCATTACTGAGACTCTCATAGGCGTTCAGTCGGGCCTTTCCCTTAGCCTGCCTCGCTTTAGGAGCCATACGCGACCATTCCAATTCGCGTTGTAATATTTTTTGTCGTTTTGATTCGGCTTTTTGTTCATTGGCCAGTCGCCGTGATTTTTGTTCAAGCCACGAGCTGTAGTTGCCCTCCCAGGGGATGCCCTCCCCACGGTCTAATTCCAGAATCCAACCCGCCACATTGTCGAGGAAATAGCGGTCGTGAGTAACCGAAATAACAGTGCCTGGAAAATTCTTCAATAATTGTTCGAGCCAATGAACACTTTCAGCATCCAGGTGGTTAGTTGGCTCATCCAGCAACAGGATATCCGGTTTGCTTAACAGCAATCGGCACAAGGCAACGCGTCTTCGTTCCCCTCCCGAAAGCACCTCAATAGGCGTGTCTTCTGGAGGACAGCGGAGCGAATCCATGGCTACCTCGAGGGTATGATCAAGATCCCAGGCCTCGAGCTGATCCATCAATTCCTGGACCTCTCCCTGACGAGTGACCAGCTTCATCATGTCATCATCGCTCATGGGTTCGGCAAACTTCGTATTGATTGCTTCATATTCTGAGATCAAATCAACGATGTGCTTAACACCTTCTTTTACTACTTCTTTCACCGTTTTGCTGTCATCCAACTCAGGTTCCTGGGGAAGGTATCCAATCTTATATTCCTTGTCAAAGGTGACCCGGCCCTGGATATTGGTGTCAATACCCGCGATGATTTTCAAGAGACTCGACTTACCCGAACCATTGAGCCCGATAACACCAATTTTTGCTCCATAAAAAAAGGAGAGCCATATGTTTTTGAGTACTTCCTTGTTGGGTGGAAAGGTTTTGGTAACTCCTTCCATCGAAAAAATAATCTTCTTATCCATAAGACAGAATTTAGTCCACTAAGGTAATTCCACCTGGTTTAATTTCTATCAATTGCTGCTTGTATAAAGCCCCGATCGCCTTTTTAAACGCTTTCTTACTCATGCCAAGCTGATCATAGATCTTTTCTGGCGGGGATTTGTCAGTCAGACTCAGAAAACCCTCATTGTTTCTGAGTTCTTCCATGATAATTTGGCTATTCGGATCGTTGGCAAATTCATATCCCATTGGATGAAGGCTGACATCAATTTTATTATCCTCCCGGATTTTCTTAATGTATCCAGACACCTGATCTCCAATTTTTACCGTCTTGAATATTTCATTTTGATAAACCAAACCCTTGTGTTGGTGATTGATGATAACGTTATAGCCAATCTCTGTTTTCTGATGGATGAGGATATCTACTTCTTCACCTTCACGAACAAATACCTCTTCATTTTGAAGAAACTGATCTGTTTTATTGCTGGCATATAAGCGGTCGGTCTTTTCATCCAAAGCCAGGTAAACGATGTACGACCTTCCCTCTTCCATTTTTTGCCGTTGCTCTTTGAAGGGAACTAACAGCTCCTTTTCCAGTCCCCAGTCCATGAAAGCACCGACTTCTTCAATAGCGGAGACTTTGAGCAAAGCAAACTGATACAGCTGAATTTTGGGGATTATATTTGTGGCGATTTTGCGATCAGCATAGTCGCGATACACAAAAACAGCAAGCTCCTGTCCGATCTCATAGTTTTCTGGACAGTATTTATTGGGTAGTAATACTTCTTCGCCACTTTCATGCCCCAGGTACAAACCAACGCTAGTCCAGCGCAGTATGCTCAGGGTGGAGGAGATCCCAATTGGAATCGTGTTTACAGTTGTCATCGTTATAGCTATTGGGCCGCCACGCCTGCGGCCATTCCCGAGAACTTAGTACCTAGGTAATATAGTGTTTTCAATTGGGATTCTATTTTTTGAATCACAAAAAGCGGTATTTTTAAGGGGAACATAAAACCTGACAACTTGAAAAGACTCTGCTCCTGGTACCCATTATTATTTTACTAATCAGTGCTTGTGACAATACTGTGAAGGTTGATTATGGACCATTGACTTTCTCGCTTACAATTGAAGAAGAATAAGTCAAAGAAGGCGGAACTGAAAATTGGCCGGCCTGGGGAATTTATCCTGCCAGTCCCTGGAATTATGGGTTGATTCTGGGAGAAAATCCACTGGAGAACATGGAGATCGTTACCGTAAGGTCTTATCGAAATCTATTTCATTATATTTCCCACTGTCTGGGGCACCTGCCATAATGTACAGCCTCGGATCATCATTCAGTTGCATAATCACAGAGGCAAAAGTAAAACCACCTAATTCTTTATTGTAGGATCTACAGACAGGGTGTAGGAAATTGTCTTTTGAACTGAGCGCTTCCTGTATAAGAGCTGGAGTGACTAAAGGGGCTTTGGCAATGCGTTTACGTATTGATTCCAGGCGAATGTAACTATTGGTTTTGTGTAGATTGAATTCTCTAGCCCGGTAGGGATCGTAAATGGCGAACCAGGGTTTGAGATTACGATTTACTTCGGGATGGTTGGTGTGGTAGATGCTTCCGTTTAGATTGCCCGGATTAAAGGCGACAACTTCATTGGTTGAGGCTTCGAAATCGAAAATTTCTCCACGGATTCCAATGAGGTAATTTTGTCCAGAAGCGTGTTTGACTGTTTTTACAAATTGAAGCAACTCATTTTTTTCGTGAGAATTCAGAATTCGTCGAATGACAAAGGCAACCGGCAACCCGGTGTTAGCTGCTTGTATTTGCATAATTGTGTTTACACAAACACCAATTCCATTTTTATTTAGTCCGTTTAATGCAATCAGGCCGGGATAGGTTAAGATCAATTGCTCAGGACTCTCATCTGTTTCTTCAAGATGCATCAATACCTGAAAACCATCGGTATACGTTTCTAGATCCATGTTCTGGGCAATGTAGCCGGGTTGGCCTTTTTGAGCAGGAACCCCCACACTTGTACAATGATGGTTTTTCAATTCATCGACGTATACCCAGAACTCATCCAGCAGATTCAGAATAAATACATCTCTGAAGGGCACCTTAGCTCCAGCTGCAATTCCTCTTATTTCATCAAGTAGTTCAGGCGTATGCTCTTTGATGGCCGCGTTGAAATCAGCATATTCAAAAAAAGAATCCAGGATTTCTTCCGGATCCTGTTTCAGCGTTTTCGCTGCATTCGTTTTCCAGGTAACAATCAGGTCATGGATTTTACTCTTCATTTGTTGTCCATGCTGTAGACCAAGTTCATAACCTCGTCCAGATAAATCAACTCTGATCAGCTGCTTGTTCTGAGTGAGAACCGGGATAGTAAAGAGACTGAGCAGCAGGAGGCAGGTCAGTGACTTCATGTTCTTTTTAGGTTTTGGGTTCTGGGTGATCCTAATCTAATTCTTCCTGGGTCAGGATAATCATACGGTCAATGATTTTGGTGAAGGTGTGGTACCGGTCAAGTAGAAGGGTTTGATGAAAGATTGATCTGACCAAGATGTTTTCAAATTCCGGATTCGATAGAATACCTTCAGGATTCCATTCGAAAGGACTGAATCCAACATTATTTGTATATATGTTTCTGATCGAATATTTGTCTCTGATAAAGGGTCTGATGACATTGATTGAGTGATCAATTGGATAGGATTCCATGTCTTTGATGTCTCTGATATAACCATCCCAGCTTGACAGGAATATTTGCAGTTCGACAGACTCGATGTGGCTGATCAAACCGGTTTGAATCAGGTTTTTAATGACCCCATCCAATGGATCAAAGGTGGTATAGTTTGCCATCTTTTCGAGACTCAATCCTAGGTTTTTTTCACTTCTATCATCACTGACAGGGTTAACCTGGCTGAGCAATATGGAGTCGTGATGTAAAATGGAATCACAGGTTAGAATTTTAACGTTTAATTGCTCTGAATTGGCAATCAGTTCGTAATTCAGGTTGGAAAGGCTGGCTTCCACCAGGTTTCGGGTTTTCCGTTGATCGTTCCAATTATTGACGCGGATAGCAATCAAAATACCGATTACGACCAGTATGATTTCCAATAGGGCGTAGATCAGGTACGAACCAACGCCTTTGTTGTTAAAGAGGGAGAAGCGGATGTTTCGGAATATTTTCATTCTCACAAAGTTAACAGTTATAAGTGAGCAATTAAAGAGCCACACTCAGTGTGGTTGTCTTATTTTAAGGGTTCTAATACATGCTCCAATCCGTTCAGTTTGATCTCATACATCGTACGCAATTGCATGCCTAGTTTTCCAGAGGGGAAACCTTTTCGATCGAACCATTCAAGATAAGATACAGGCAAGTCGCAGAGCACACGGCCTTTGTATTTACCGAAAGGCATATTTACTCGAACTAGACTGAGTAGAATATCAGGATCCATGGGATATTAGTAATTCGTTTAATCGTTTAACTGTTTAATTGTTTAACTGTTTATTTCATCACCCTCCCCATCACCCTGATCACCTCCATCACCCTTCCTCCTCTAAAGTACCAATTCTGCTCTAAACCTTCTATTCGTTTGTTAACCAACGTTAATTTCCGTTAAATAACGGGATATATAGTTGGTAAACGGAAAAATCCGTTATACATTTGAGTTATGGAAAAATTGACAGCTAAAGAAGAGCAGGCCATGAAGGTCATTTGGCAAGTCGGTAAGGGGTTTGTGAAAGATTTTCTAGAAGTCTTTCCGGATCCAAAGCCACATTACAATACTTTGTCCTCTTTGGTTCGCTTGCTTGAAGAAAAAGGGTATGTCGGCCACAAAGCCTATGGCAACACCCATGAGTATTATCCTTTGATCAGCCAGGACGAATATCAACGGGTCTTTTTGTCGCATTTGGTAGACAGCTATTTTGGTAGTTCTTACAAGAATGTGGTTTCCTTTTTCGCGCAAGAGCAAAATATTTCAGTTGACGAACTGAAAGAAATAATAGACATGATCGAAAAAGGAAAGCGATGAATGAGTTGCTTGTGTATACGGTAAAGGTTGCCTTGATTTATGGCTTCTGTTTTATGCTGTTCTGGATGTTGTTCAGAAAGGAAACCTTTTTTAAACGAAATCGATCGTACTTACTATTGAGTTTAGCTGTTCCTTTACTCATCCCTTTCCTTAGCTTTCAGGGTCCCTCACCCATGGGTACAATTGCTTCTTTAGAAGAAATAAGCCATTTTTTTCGCATTGAAACACCAATTGAAATGTCTACTGATGAGTCTTCTTCTATGCCGGTTTCGTCCGGAATGGATTTGGAGACCCAAAATAGAAGTATAAAAGCCAATTATTTGTCGGTGCTCGGTGTATTTTATGTAACCGGAGTGCTCGTTTTTCTATTGAGACTTGTGGTGGGATACTTGCAGGTTTTCAAGCTTATTTCAGCTTCACAGCGGCAACCCTTGTTTCATATGATTTTGGCGATATCTGCTTCACAGGTGGCTCCATTTTCTTTCTTCAAATGGCTGGTTGTTGGAAGGGAACAGGCTGGTCTGGCGGATATGGAAAAAATCATTCAACATGAGCTGGTTCATTTCAGGCAAAAACACTCGCTCGACTTGTTATTGGCAGAATTGGTTGTTGTTTTCCAGTGGTTCAATCCCTTTGCCTGGTTGATCAGGCGGGCAATTGTTAAGAATAACGAGTTCTTGGTTGACCACCAGTTGCTGAACAATGAAATGGACCGAGTATCCTATCAGTATGCCTTATTAAACAGCAGTTTACAGAGATCTCCCATGACTTTTGTCAATGGGTTTAATCGAGGTTTAATTAAAAAACGAATTGAAATGATGAATAAGAAAGAAACTCCGTGGTTTCATACCATAAAAAATGTATTGGTTCTTCCTTTTGCGACCGGATTGGTTTTGGTATTCGCAGCTTTCTCTACCCAGGTGCTGGATAGTAATCCGGTAGGTGATTTACAAAAATCTATTGAAGAGCAACCAATAGTTCAGGATCAAGATCCCGTAAAGAAAGATACAACTAAATACAAAATCAGAATTTACAAGGATGGTAAAATGATCAGCATCAAAGAAATTGATGGTTATTTAGATAAAAATGGTCACGTTAAGGTGATCAAGCTGTCAGAATTGGATGACCTGGGTGAAGATTTCTCCAAAGACAAATTGATCGATAAGCTTGTTGATTTAGATATGGACAATGAGAATACGGTTTTGATGATTCGAAAAGCCAAATCAGAAGGGGAGGAGCTGGATGTGTATATTGGCGCTATCACCAAGAACGAAGACGATGAGGTCATTATGATCGGTGATTTAGACAATGATGTGGTTGTTTATGCCGGTGGAAGTGATACCAAGGCCATTAACATAATAAAAGGAGGCGACAAACATGCTCGGGTAATCATCCAGGATGATGACTCATTAGAAGATCCACTTTATGTTTTAGATGGAAAGATCTTGAAGCGTGATGAGTTTGAACTCTCGGAGTTGGATATCCTGACGGTGACCATCTTGAAAGGTGAGGATGCTGTAGAAAAATACGGAGATCAAGCAAAAGGTGGCGCAATCATATTCAAGACAAAAGAGAAATAAGTCGATTGGTTATCAATGGAATCTCTTCAGATTCCTAATTGAGAATTACGTAATTTAATATGTAATAAATTACGTAATTCTTTCATAATATAGAAGTACCTGTTTCTCCTAGGCCTCTATTTCCTAAGAGCCTTAGCGGCAAAAAAGAAGGATAATATCACGAAAGCAGCTTTCAGGATCATACTGATTTGAACACTGATCCATTCTGTTTTTGTTGCTGTCCATTCAGGAAGTATATCGGCTAAGCTTATATTATATTCACGAAGCACATCTGGTGAGACGTAATCCTGTTTGATGTCATGTAATGCCAGGAAATCCATGCCAATTGCCAATAGCATAAGCACGCCAAGGACAATGATCAGGCCAATGAGGGTGTTTTTATTGTTCATAGTCTTTTGTTTGGATTACAGGGAATACAACGTATTTTTTCTGTTTATCGTATTTATTGATGAGCTGGTCGATAAATTTTGTCGGATCAGGAAGAACAAGGTACTTTGAGGGTAGTTTAGATTATTTCGCTATGAGTGACAACGAATTAATAGCAGTAATTTTTGGTTCATTTGCCTTGCTCTGTTTTGTTGTTTGTATGGTTTATGGCAGTAAAATGGTTGAGTTTTTAAAAAGCAGGGGAGAGAAAGCCCACTACTGGAAAATCCGGTGGATGCTTTTTTCATATATTAACCGCTACAAAAAGATCACGATTTCTGAGAATGGGCATGTCGGACCCTTAATGCAACCGATGGCAATAGCCTGGGTATTTTTTCTTGTTTTTATTGCCCTGGCAGTTTATTTCGGTGCCATATTGTGATTGGGAAATTATAGGTCTTTTTGAACCCCCATTTCACTAATGTTGACTGCCCGATGATCTGTAACACTCATCTTCAACCACCCGTATCGGTAGTTTTTTAATCCTTCTTTAATCCGGAATACCATATATCCATGTTCAACGGTTGCCCAGAATCCGGATACGATGTAGTTGAATATCGGTCCATTGTTTTTGTGGCCCGTCTGCACTTTGCTTTGGTCAAAATTCGATAAGATATGGGTGTAGGTTGACCATTCAATATTGGATCCCAAGCTATCTCCCTGGAGAAAAATGGCTGGAGAGGTAAAAAATGTTTCATTATGACGACCCAGGTCCTGGCATTCTTCACAATAGAAATGTGACCTTTCGTTGTAAATGTATTCAATTCGCTGTCCGTCAACAGTTTTGGCCATGCTAAATAAATCTTCCGCAGAAGCCAGGTATCCGATCTCAACTGATTTGTTGGCTGCCCATACTGAAGAGCCGCGTTTATCCCCTTCACCGGCAGAATCTTGTGCAAAAGAAAAGAAGACCAGGTCCGCCTCTCCATCCCCATTCACATCCAACTCCATGGTTTCCTGATTGCCGTAGGCTGCATGAATATTCATGTGCGCATACCAACTCATTTCGACGAGTGAATCATCGCCAATAAAAAAATTCGGAGCGATGTTGGTTTTTTCACACGACACCATCATCCCGGCTAAGGCAATGGCCAGAATCTGTATATATCTTTTCTTTTTCAATGCTTGTTCACTTTTGTGGCAAAAGTAGTGCTTCGTTCGGTGGCGTCAAATAGGCCGAGCGCTTTTTAACACATATTCTTCGGCTTCTAAGTTCCAGATGTAGGCGTTAGCAGCGACGATGTCTTTGAGTCCTTTGAAAAAGTCATTGGTTTTGGCGAGCTTGGGCAGGTCGTATAAGCTAAATAGGGGCAAGGAGATGTTTGTATAGATGAGTTTTTTTCCACCAGGTATGGTTGGTAGGTTTTTCGTGGTTTCGACTACAGCATCTAAGCCACCCACGTGGGTGATCATAACGGCAGGATTAAGTCTGCCTTCAGCCATTAGCTGCAGTGATTCTCTCATGTCGTCGGTATTGCCACCACTCGTTCCAACCAAATGGGTAAATGCGTAATGCACATTGTAAAAGTTGAGCTCAGCTCTAAACTCAGTATCTGAGGGGCCTGCAAAGAAATTAAGACAGCCATCCCTGGCCAGCAGCTGATCGCCTTGTTCAACCACTGGTCTGACCGGTGCAAAGACAAACACATCATCGTATCCTCTACCGCCGGTTAATTCCAAAAGCATGGCTGTCGAATTCTCCTGTTTTGCCGTGTTCACATAACGCAGGCTGATTCCGAGCTTTGCTGCTTCCACTGGAGGAAACAAACAGGCAGCGCGGTCGAGTCGTTCATCGTCAATATCTGTTATCACCAAAAGACCAGGACGACGGTCGCAATGCAAGGCATAATCAATGGCTCCCAAACCCATCGGACCCGCTCCAGCCAAAATGGCCATATTTCCACCTTCAACAATGCCCATCAAGTGCTCGTATGATCCATTAACTGTATGGTAATTTGCATGAAAGGCTCCGGCAATGCATGATAAGGGTTCCGATAGAGAGGCAGGGAAAAATCCAGTTCCTTCATAAGGCAGGAGACAATCCATTTCCATAACCTCATTGGGAATAATAATGTGGGTTGCATCACCACCGATGTATTTGAATGAATAACCAGGTGCATCGAGACTCCCCTTGTAGTTTAATGCAGGTTGGATTGAAAATTTGTCGCCGGGCTTGAATTGGTCACTCCATTTGCTGCCAACTTCCAGTATTTGTCCGGCAAATTCATGGCCGATCATAACGGGATTCTCATTCACATTATCGGGAACTCGCTTATGCTCAGCTCCTTGCTTTGTGGCCTTGTATGATGACATGCAAATGCTGTCACTGATAACCTGAGCCAATATCTCACCCTCTTGAATAGTTGGTAAATCAAATTCCTCTAATCTAAGGTCATCTTTGCCATATAATCGAACCGCTTTCGTTTTCATTTAATATTCGTTTTTGCCAAGTATTTATCGATTGACCCACCCTAATCCCTCCCTGACACAGGGAAGGACTTTATCCATAATTTTCTTCCTATTTTTGTAATTCCTCTTTTCTCATTTTCAGAGGAGACACTCAACTTCACTCACGACTCGTTCTTCACTCGTCTCTCGTCTCTCGTCTCTCGTCTCTCGTCTCTCGTCTCTCGTCTCTCGTC
>CAYUGX010000184.1:0-9927 GCA_964444375.1 uncultured Porphyromonadaceae bacterium
ACACAAAATCAATAACCTCATCAAGTACTTAAAATCCTAATTTAAAAATGACGGGCGAAGCCCATCAGACGAGCGAAGCTCACCCGACGGCCGAAGGCCACCTGACAGCATAGCGGCAAACATATGAACCCACCAATAGAAAAACTATGAATCAAAAATCAAGAACCCAGAACCCAGAACCAAAAACCCAGAACCAAAAAAAATTCGTAGCCCCCCGCGCCACCCGCATCGAAATCGACACCTCAGTCTCCCTCCTCATGACATCCACCCCTCCAGGCAATCCAGGTATGCCGGTCCAAAGACCCACCAAACGCATTCGTCACAAACCTTTCCACCACGACGGGTACAAAAGCCCATTCGACACCGAATAGCAGTAAACAAAATCCATCCGACAACGCACCACAAGACGGGCGAAGCCCACCAGACGCGAAGCACCAGACGTGGCGAAGCCACTTCAGACAGGCCGAAGGCCACCCGACGGGCGAAGCCCTACAGAAAGGCAAAGCCCAATTTTACTATATTTACCCCCCAAAGTCACGAACCATGACGAGTCCACATATTACCACCGATTATCGATGGTATGCGATCTATACGAAAAGTCGTAGAGAGAAGGAGGTAGAACGAGATCTCCTTGAAGATGGCCATGAAGTATTTCTTCCGAAAATCAAGAAATTACAACAATGGTCTGATCGGAAAAAATGGGTTGATTTCCCCCTGTTTCCTGGCTATTGCTTTGTGCGGGTGAGCAACAAAGAATACTTCCAAGTGCTACAACACCCCGGCGCCGTTAAATACGTTAGTTTCGGTGGAAAAGCCTCTCAAATTCCAGATCGACAAATTGACGGCATCAAACGGGTTCTGGGCGAAAACCTCGATTTCGAAGTAACCACCGACCGATTCAAAAAAGGACAAATAGTACAAATCGGTGTAGGTCCCATGCAGGGCTGCGAAGGCGAAATCGTACAAATAGCCGGAAAAAAACAAATCCTTATCAGAGTAGGAGAAATCGGCTATTCCTTGGTCGTCAAAGTGCCGGTAGAATACGTAGAGAAGTGAAGGATGATGATGGCGATGATGTGACAGACAAATCCTGCTGTCATCCCCGTGCAAACGGGGACCCAATAGCACTCGGCAAGTATTAACGGGTTACTTCACCAACCCCTGCGCCTCCAATATCCGCGCAATATACTTGCCCAAAATATCAAACTCCAAATTGACAACCGTACCGGCCTTGATCTGATGGAAATTGGTAACATCATAAGTGAAAGGAATAATGGCCACCTGAAAACCATTGTCTCTGGCGTTGACTACCGTTAAGCTTACCCCATTTACTGATACCGATCCTTTTTCAACGACGACATATCCAGCTTCGTCTTTGATCGGCTCATACTCGAAGGTAAAATACCAACTGCCATCTGCTTCTTCAACCTTGGTACACGTAGCGGTTTGATCCACATGTCCCTGCACAATATGACCATCCAGTCGTCCATCCATGCGCATGCTGCGCTCCAGATTTACTTTTGATCCGGGTTCTAACTGCCCCAGATTTGACTTCTCAAGGGTTTCCTTAATCGCAGTGACCGTATAGGTTCCCCCGTCGATCTTCACAACGGTTAAACACACCCCATTGTGACTAATACTCTGATCAATCTGCAGCTCATCAACAAAAGAACATTCCATCGTTATATGCAAGTTCTCCTGCTCCTGGTCTAACCGAACAACCTTAGCCGCCTCTTCAACAATTCCTGAAAACATAGCTCTCTTTTTGATGCAAATATAGCATTTGTACTTCCACCATAATCATATGAACGGAAGCGGAATAATGGATTTATCAGAATCTGCTAGTTAATTTACACCATTTGGCTGACCTGTCCCATTGTCATCCCCGTGCAGACGGGAACCCAATCGAACAGGCACATTATCACAGGCAATTCCTAATTTTTCTATACCTTGCAAAGACTAAATCCTGCAACCATGAAACTTACAAGAATAATCTGTCTTTTCGCAGTTACACTATTCCTCACCAACTGCGGCACCAACAAAAATTTCACAGTCACCTCAAACCCAGCCGGTGCTGATGTATACTACGAAGGCGAAGTCGTGGGCACCACACCTTCAGATCACTCGGGTAAATTTTCCCGCACGAAAAAATACTACGACCTGACCCTCCGAATGAATGGCTACCTTGACACTACGATCTACGTGTACAAAGACCCTAAAGACCTAACCAATTATGTGGTTGATCTGCCTAAAAAAGAGGTGGTGGAAGTAGAAATGGTGGAATACGAACCTAAAGAAACCGACGAGGGAATCCGACTTACACGCGAAGTGAAAACAGTACGCGCTTACATCGAAGATATTGAACGCTCGCCTAGTGTGAAATCAGTGACCCGCCTAACAAACATGACAGATACAACCATTCAAATCGGGGGAATCGATGTGAGTCCGCTCGGCGACTGGTTAGTATACAGCACCTATGGCACAGAAGGCAATCGATATGTTTCAAATATCTGGAAGCAGAAAATTGGTCCGAATATGCAGACCCGGCTCACTACCGGTTCTAAAGCCGACCTGTTCCCGGCTTTCTCGGGTGACGGCAAATACGTCTACTTCAGTTCGAACAGGATCACAGCCAATTCACAGATCTGGCGGATATCGGTTCAAGGTGGTGGTGGACTCACTAAAATTACTTCATCAAACCGCGAAGACTATTTTGGCACCTCCGATCCGGAGAATAAAATCATCGTTTACAACTCAAAACCCGACGATGGTGGCGATTCACAAATCTGGAGCATCTCAGCATCAGGCAACCTGCCCACCCAATTGCGCGAAGGCGATTGGCCGGTATTGAGTCCGGACGGACAAAAAATTCTCTTCGTTCGTGAAAATCGCAACCAACTTGTCACAGTGGATGGTGTCTCTTTTTACCCCATCCAAATCTGGATGATGAACATCGATGGCTCAAACGAGACCATCCTCACCATGAATACCGATTACAATTGTATCCAGCCCCGTTGGTCGCCCGACATGAAATACGTGGTGTACGTATCGAACCAGGGCCGTGACACACAGGGCGTTCGCAACAACGACGTCTGGATTATGGACCTCGAAGGCGGTCAAACCACTCAACTAACCACGAACGGCAGCTGGGACGATTACCCCGTCTGGAACGCGAAGGATAATTTCATCTACTTCCGTTCAAACCGGGGGGGGGTATTGGAATATTTGGCGCTTTCAGGTTAATTAGGCCGATGGCCGTCTGGGGAGCCTACGGCTCGTCAGGTAGGCCTACGGCCTGTCTGGTGGCCTACGGCCGTCATTTGAACAACGATAGACTTGGTAAATAGCAATGTATTGATCGACTCAACTTGACGCCGAAGGCACTTGACGGGCGAAGCCCACGCGACGGGGCGCAGCCCCACCAGACGGGCTGAAGGCCAACCTGACCAAAAACTACCCTCACTTTCGCTAGTTCCCGCGAAAATCCTATCTTTGTGTCCTTAAAATTTTCGCTAATCATTTGGATTTTAGATCATGAGCAGACGTTTCCCTGAGTATAAGAATTTGGATCTTCCGAAAATTAATCGGGAGATGATGGCGCGTTGGAAACAAGACGATACTTTTCATAAAAGCATTGAGATCCGGGAGGAAAAGGATGATTTTGTCTTTTTTGAAGGGCCCCCTTCAGCTAATGGGATGCCTGGTATCCACCACGTTATGGCGCGTACCATTAAGGATTTGTTCTGCCGTTACAAGACCCAGAAGGGCTACCGCGTGCTGCGAAAAGCCGGATGGGATACCCACGGATTGCCCGTAGAACTGGGCGTCGAGAAGAAATTGGGCATTACCAAAGAAGACATTGGCAAGAGCATCTCTATAGCCGAATACAACGAGCAGTGCCGCACCGAGGTGATGAAATACACCGACTCGTGGGAAGAACTCACTGAGAAGCTGGGCTACTGGGTCGACATGGAGCATCCATACATCACCTACGACAACCGCTACATCGAAACCTTGTGGTGGTTGCTGAAACAACTGTTCGATAAAGGCTTGCTATACAAAGGATACACTATTCAGCCATTTTCTCCTGCGGCTGGAACAGGATTGTCATCTCACGAATTGAATCAACCCGGGTGTTATCGGGATGTGAAGGATACGACAGTAACTGCGCTGTTTGAGGTGAAAGACTCGCCCCTCGCCTCTCGCCTTTCGCCACTTTATATCCTCGCCTGGACAACAACTCCCTGGACATTACCGTCAAATACAGCATTGACAGTCGGAGCAAAAATTAACTACTCTTTGATTGCTACGACAAATCCATATAGCGGGGAAGCTATTCAAGTGATTTTAGCAAAAGACCTGGTGAGCTCGTATTTCAATGCCGACAAGCAACTGGCCGAACCATCCGAGAACCTGGAGAAAGGCCAATGGTTCGAAGTTGCTACCTATAAAGGCGCTGAACTGGCCGGTATTGAGTACCACCAATTACTACCATGGGTAAGACCAAAAGGCGATGCTTTCAAAGTGATCACTGGCGATTTTGTAACAACTGAAGACGGTACCGGAATCGTGCATACCGCACCTACTTTTGGAGCTGATGATGACCGGGTTGCCAAACAAAATAGTATTTCGCCGCTGGTTGTGATTGATAAAGAGGGGAAGACGCAACCTTTGGTCGATCGTACAGGCCGTTTTTATCCGATAGGTAAACTTGATCCTGAATTTGTGAAAAATCAGGTTAATGAGGATGAATATGGCAAGTACGCCGGGAAATTTGTGAAAAATGAATTCGATCCGGAGAAGGGTGAGAATGACGAGACTACAGATGTGGAAATCGCTGTTGACCTGAAGATACAGGGCAAGGCTTTTAAGATCGAGAAACTTGTGCACAATTATCCGCATTGCTGGCGTACCGATAAGCCGGTGCTCTATTATCCGCTCGATTCGTGGTTCATCAAAACGACTGCTTACAAAGATCGCATGATCGATTTGAATACCACCATCAACTGGAAACCGCCTTCATCAGGTACTGGCCGATTTGGCAACTGGCTTGAGAACCTGGTCGACTGGAACCTGTCGCGATCTCGGTTCTGGGGAACACCATTACCAATTTGGGCTACGGAAGACGCTAAAGAAAGAATCTGCATTGGCTCGGTGGATGAATTGAAAAAAGAAATTGAGAAAGCCGTTGAAGCTGGATTCATGAACGAGAACCCACTGGCTGATTTTGTAGCTGGCGATAATGGATCTGAGAACTACAACATCTTCGATTTGCATCGTCCCCATGTGGATGACATCATTTTAGTGTCTCCAACCGGACAAAAAATGACCCGTGAGCTCGATCTGATCGATGTGTGGTTCGATTCAGGTGCCATGCCTTTTGCACAATTGCACTATCCTTTTGAGCATAAAGAGGATCTGCATAAATTCTTCCCGGCCGATTTCATCGCTGAGGGAGTTGATCAAACACGCGGATGGTTCTTTACCTTACACGCCATCGCCGTAATGTTGTTTGATTCGGTATCGTTCAAGAACCTGGTCTCACACGGATTGGTGCTTGACAAAGAGGGCAACAAAATGTCGAAGCGCCTGGGCAACACTGTGAATCCCTTTGAGGTAATCGAAAAATACGGATCTGATCCGCTGCGCTGGTATACTGTGACCAACGCACCACCTTGGGATAATATGAAATTTGACGTTAGCGGTGTTGATGAGGTGCGTCGTAAATTCTTCGGTACACTATACAATACATACTCTTTCTTCAGTCTCTACTCTAATGTTGACGGATTTACATACGATGAACCCGAGATTCCGATAAATGAGCGTCCTGAGATCGACCGCTGGATTTTGTCTTTACTCAACAGTCTCGTGAAAGAGGTCGATGGCTATTTGAACGACTATTTTCCGACCAAATCTTCAAGGGCTATCCAGGAGTTTGTGCTGGAGAATCTCAGCAATTGGTACGTGCGTTTGAGCCGCAAGCGTTTCTGGGGTGGCGAGTATGATCAGAATAAGATCTCGGCCTATCAAACCCTCTACACCTGTTTAGAGACGGTCGCCAAATTGTCGGCACCTTTCGCACCTTTTTACATGGATAAGCTTTTCCTCGACTTGAATTCAGGCACCGGTAAAGATGAGACAACTAGTGTTCACCTAACGGATTTTCCCGTATGCGATGAATCACTAATCGATACCGACCTTGAGGAGCGAATGAACCTGGCACAACGGATAAGCTCAATGGTTCTTGGATTGCGGCGTAAAGTAAACATCAAAGTGCGTCAGCCTCTGGCCAAGATAATGGTTCCGGTTTTAGATCAGCATTTCAAAGAGCAGGTCGAAGCGGTCTCAGATATCATCAAATCAGAGATCAACGTCAAAGAGATCGAATTCCTTGATGACGCTTCAGGCATCCTGGTGAAAAAGATAAAGCCCAATTTCAAGCTGCTCGGCAAAAAGCACGGCAAACTCATGAAACAGGTAGCCGCCGCCATCAACGCCCTTACCCAGGAAGACATCGCGGCGATTGAGAAAGTAGGGCATTACACACTTGGGCTTTCTGTTCAACAACCGGATAACGTCCACCATCAGGGTGGCCCGACAACTGGGCAACCGGAAATAGAAATCCTGCTCGAAGAGGTTGAGATCGTCTCCCAAGACATCCCCGGCTGGCTGGTCACCAATGACAATTCGTTAACGATCGCCCTTGACATCACTGTCACCGAAGAGCTGAAACAAGAAGGGATTGCAAGGGAGTTCATTAACCGGATTCAGAACTTGAGAAAAGACAGTGGATTTGAAGTAACAGACAAGATTACAGTTGCCATCCGGCAGCATGAAAAAATAAACGAAGCTCTCAAAAACTTCGCCTCACATATCGGTAATCAAACCCTGGCGGTTGACGTTCAGGTAGTCGATGATATTGACCCCGCCGAAGCACGCGAAGTTGAACTGGATGAAGGGGTTACAACCCTGATAGCCGTAAATAAAATCTAATGATACAGCCCTTCGATTTTTGTCGGGCGAATTGAAAAAAGTACTATCTTACCATAAAAATTGATAGCCATGGGAGAGAAAACCAGATATTCAGATTCAGAATTGGTTGAATTCAAAGATTTGATCCTTTCTAAGATTGCAAAGGCACAGGAAGACCTCGATGTGTTGAAAAAAACCCTGGCCAACGAAGACGGAAACGATACCCAAGATACATCGCCCACATTCAAGGTCTTAGAAGAAGGGGCCACTGTTTTGTCACGTGAAGAAGTGGGAAAGCTGGCGCAGCGCCAGGCCCAGTTCATTCAGCACTTGCAGGCCGCCTTGGTCAGGGTTGAAAATAAAACCTACGGAATCTGTCGCCAAACCGGCAAGCTGATCAGCAAAGAACGCCTTCGCGCCGTACCGCATGCAACGCTTAGTATTGAAGCCAAAAAACAACAACGCTAGAAAAAGGTGCAGGGTTTAAGGTCAAAGGATGTATTGCCCTCCAAGTCAGGCATAAACTTACTTTTCGCTGGCTGAAAACCCTGTCCTCGACATGATCAAAGGACTGAAGACCTTGTCCTCGCGAAAGCGGGGATCCAATCGAAAATTATCAATGAAACCCATGTCCTCGCGAAAGCGGGGATCCAATAGAACATCATCAATGAAGCTGTCGTATAAAGTAGCCCTGATCATAGCCATCATCTTGATCGCCGATCAGATCATCAAAATTGTGATCAAGACAAATATGTACCTGGGCGAATCGATCCCAGTATTTGGCAATTGGTTTATCATCCATTTTATTGAGAACAATGGAATGGCTTTTGGCTATGAATTTGGCGGTCAGGTGGGTAAAATTGCCCTAACACTTTTCAGAATCGTGGCCGTTGCGGGATTGCTCTGGTTCATCTCTTCTTTGATTAAAAAAGGAGCCCCTACCGGATTTGTTTTGGCGCTGGGTTTGATCACTGCAGGGGCTGCCGGTAACATTTTCGATAGTCTGTTTTATGGATTGATCTTTTCTGAATCGACCTACATGAATCCACTGATCGAAGGATCGGGTGTGGCCACGATGTTTCCAGAAGGCGGAGGATATGGCAAGTTTATGCAAGGTCGTGTGGTTGATTGGGTCTATTTTCCAATCATCAGGGGCACCTATCCCGATTGGTTCCCCTGGAAAGGTGGCGATTCATTGTTGTTCTTTCGTCCTGTGTTCAACATGGCCGATTCAGCCATCACCATCGGTGTCGCCTGGATACTGCTGTTCCAACGAAAATATCTGAAAACCTTGTAGAATTTCCCGATCTACCGAAAAAATCCAAATGTAATGGACAAAGGCGCAAGATCTTGCGCCTCCACAATGTTACATCACAGATTTATATTCGCAATCGAAAACCAAACCTTTATCCCCGTTGCCAGGTAATTTTTTTCCCAAACCCCAACCGGTTATCGGTTAATTTGGCCGTTTGGATGTCGACAGCCCATAGGGTGGTTTTCATTAATACCGCATAGGGAAAAGCCTTCAGGTAGGCCGTTTTGGCCTTTTTATAAAAATCAGTCTTTGTATCCAGTTGGCGGGCATTTCCCTCGATTTGTACCCCCCTAATTTTGCCAACAGTCTTCGTTTCTAAAGCCACCCCCACAGCAACCACTTGATTCTCGAGCATCTCCTTACCGTGACGCGTATCAACATCACTGGTAAAAACCAAGCTCGCCTCATCTTCCAATAAAACATAAAAACAATGCGCCACCCAGGGAACAGTAACGGCGATGTCGGAGGTAATAGAACTAATCGAAGTAGCCAAAGTAGCCACATGGTGCCCCCTAAGAAACTCTACAATTTTCCTATCCATAATAGTATGACTAAACACCCCAATTGTCATCTGGACGCGTAGCGGACATCCCGATTTATCGGGGCCCGCGCAAGCAGGGACCCAATCGAAGCAGCAAAAACCTACCTCAACGAAAAATTAGTCGTCCCAATAACCTCCCCATCCATATACACATCGACATAGTAGGTGCCGGCAATGACTTCCTCGCCGCCTAGATCATAGAATATGCATACTTCAAGTTCATCTTTTTCGTATTCGACCTCACGCATGGCAGAATAAGGTATTGATTCTCCGCCGTGTTCGAAGGTGGCATTCATGTTTTTCACCATGACCATCGAGTTCGGATTGGCTATGCGGATGTAGATCTGCTTCAATCCGGATTGTGCTACCGCATTGGCTGCTAGTGAAAAACAGACCCTGAATTTCTCTGTGCGTTTGAGTCGGCGGGCGATCGCCCCTTTATCATCGATGGGCTCGGCCCTCACCATGATGGCCTTGATAACCGAGGCTTTCTCGACCTGATTCTGGAGATTTCGATTCACCTGTTCAAGCTGACGATTGGCGTTGGTGGCCTCCCGGATCTGATTTTGCTGAACCCTGTTCTCAGCCTGCAATCTTAGGTTTGCCTGATTCAATGAATCAACCTGGAATATATAAGATTTTAACACCTCACGGAGTGACTTTACCTGCTCATCGTATATCCTGATTTTTCTTGCATTTGACTCACGTATTGCCAACAAGCTGCGGATCTCTTTCTGCCGCTCATCGATCAGTATGTTCATGCTATCGCTAGTCGTCTGGAGACTGTCATAGGCCACATACAAATCGTTCAGCTCGTTTGTCAAACTCTCCTTCTGCATCTCAAGGGTAATCTTCATCTCCTCAGTCTCCTGCCGCTCAGTCAACAAGATGTAAATGAGAAACCCAATCACCACAAACATCACCGAAAACAAAACGATGAAAAAGATATTGAGCCGTTTATTCCGCTTACTCTTAGTCCCTCCACCATCATTTGTCATGCCCGCGGAAGCGGGCACCTCCCCCAACCTAGCACCATCATCCTCGGGCACCTCACCCAACCTAGCACCAAAAACCAAAGCCACCAAAACCACATAATAAA
>CAYUGX010000185.1:0-9766 GCA_964444375.1 uncultured Porphyromonadaceae bacterium
CATTTTGTGTAAACCTATTTCAGGACAAGACATTTCGCCTCTCGCCTCTCGTCTTTCGTCTCTCGCCTCTCGTCTTTCGCCTCTCTCTCCTACCCTTGTGTCACTTCTCCTGTGGTGACATCGAGCTCGCTTCCGAACAGGCTATGGGGTATTGAGAAAATGACCAGGGTCATGATGGCGGCCAGTATTACTAGGCCTGGCCGTGATTTTTTTCGGTTACCTACAAGGGCAGCGATCCAGAACAAGAAGGCGAATAATGTCTTATTATCTGTCAGGTCCCAGCCGAAAGGTACCCCAGTCCACCAGTCGCCAAATGCATGCCATTGCACCCATGGACCAAACAGGAATCCACCAAATAGTAAAATCCAGAAAGTCCAGATGGTGAGACGTTTGAATCTTTCGATTTTAAAGGCTGCATACAACCCAGCTACCGTAGCTAATAACATACCAAAAAACATAAGTATGATATGTGGGATTAAAATACTGGCGGGCACATTGTCCTTAAACCGAATTACCACAGGTTCATCTTTACTTACTTCAATGGTTTCACCATACCCATTAATGACCAGATAGTATTCAAGTTTCCCTGCCGGAGGTTGAACAGGCAGGTATGCGACCATAGCGGTTTCATCTTCATATCCCAATACCTTGGTCATGAACCAACTGTGATACTTAATGTCTTTCATCTCAAATGGTACTTCTGTCCAGGGTTCAGTGACTTTGAATCTTTTATATACCAGCGTTGCCTGAACATCAGTATCTTTCATTGGTAATTTGATCCGAGCATTTCTGGGGCCGTTACTGCGGATCAATTCGATCTCCCAGGTGCTGTCGTTTATGGTGATCGACTCGGTACGCTCGTAGGTCGGACCTGTTTTCTTCTGATATATTGCAGCTCCTACAGTAATCACCACAGCAGCTACCCAAATCAAGACTTTTTTCATGCTATACAGAATTATAATTGAACAAGTAATACTAATTTCTCTCTGTTTCTTACAACCTCAACTACGACAGTTTGTCCTTCCTCCAAAGTTCTCAGACGTGTCATATAATCATAGACATTGGTTACAGGAAGACCATTCATGCTGACAATTTTATCACCTTTCTGAATGCCGGCTCGTTGAGCGGGTCGCCCTTCAGTGGCAAACTCTACACCCAGGCCGTCATTTGAATTGCTGGTTACATCCGGCATAATTCCCAATGTCACTTTGAACTTTGTTCGGGCGGCCGCTTGTTGTTTTGGACCCGCTTCCTGATAAGTGAGCTCCATTGAAGAGGCTAAGTTGTATGTAATATCTGAGATCAATTCACCAATCTCTACCATGCCCGCATAGTTAATCTTTCCTGGCTCATCAGCCGGGGTATGGTAATCAATGTGAGCCCCAGTACTCAGATATAGCACAGGGAGATCAGCGCTATAAAAAGCAGCATGATCTGAGGGGCCATAGCCTTCGGGCGATTTGGCCATTTCAAAATCATCTCCAACTTGATTTTCGAGCAATTGATCAAACTCCATTGCAGTGCCTGTACCACCAACACTGATTTTTCGAGCTTCACCCAGTCGACCAACCATATCGAGGTTAATCATGGCTTTAATTTGATCCATGTCAATCAGCGGATTCTCAACAAAGTACTTTGATCCGACAAGGCCCATCTCTTCCCCCGCAAATGCGATGAACAAAACAGCACTCTCTAATTCGGTTTTCTTTTCAGCTAAAGCACCTGCAATCTCAAGAATGACAGCAACTCCCGATGCATTATCATCGGCTCCATAATGAACAGCTGTTGTATCAGGAACCCGAGAACTTGAGCCGACACCACCCATGCCGAGATGATCATAATGTGCACCCAACACAATTATGGGTTTGTTTTCCAGGTCATTGCCATTCAGCAAAGCCACCACATTGTGCGTATGGGCCTCCTTGGATAGTATTTCAGACTCCATGGTAATGACTCTACCCACTGAAAAGGAAGTACCGAGTCCCATTGAAAAGGATTTTTCGAGGGATTCTACTGTCTTCTTATTTGACTCGAGGAATTCATCTGCGACTTCGCGTTTCACGCGAATGACAGGAATTCCTACAGGAGGTTCTTTTTTCTTGACAAAGCTCAATTCATCTGCTTCATCAAATTGAGGACCTGCAACAAAAATCACACTTTGGCTGTCAGTATTTTGTTCCGCTGAGAAATATAGCCAGAAAAGTAATCTTTTTGTCCCTCTTCCACATGCGGGCCTCCTTCGAGCACCATCACAACCTTGTCAGTCACATCCAGTTCTTTATATGCATCGTAACTGAAATCTGAATGGTCGATAACCAAGCCGTAACCCGCAAAGACGAGCTCAGTCTCAATAGCCCCGTTACCTGAAAATGACAGTGGTATAAAATCAGTAGAGATGTCAAAAGCACGGCGACCAGACATTAGCAGATTATTGGGCCCGATTTCGACCTCAATAACAATATCAATATACTGATAGCCATCATCGCCCAAAAGCTCAAGCCCGTATTGATCAAACGCATCACGTATGTAGGAAGCAGCCAGGCTATCACCAACGGTGCCCGGGTATCGACCGGCCAATTCTTCTGAAGCCAGGTATTGGATATGGTCTGTCAATTCTTCTTGCGAAATCCCTGGATCAGGATTCTGTTGACAGCCTAAAAGTAGAAGTGCTAAAATTGGGTATGTATATCTAAACATAATTTGTTTCTATTGTTACAATTTTCTTTTGCGAGTCAAAAATAGTTTTTTCCGGTTGAACCCCACCATAATTTTGTTAATACAATATGATTATGACAAAAGTCTTGTTTTATTTTTCAGAATCTCGATTATATTTGTAGTGTCGTTGTAGAAATGCAATGACATCTACCTGATCCATTCTGGATCATTCATAGGTTAGGTTTTAGGTTAGGTAAAAAGTCCGGATTTTACAATCCGGATTTTTTTTAATTTTGAGGCTCAAAATCATTACTGATGAAGATTTCGTACAATTGGCTAACAGACTATGTAAGCCTAGACATGCCGGCTGATAAGCTTGCTGAACTACTCACCAATACAGGATTGGAAGTTGAGGGACTGGAAGAATTTGAATCCATTAAAGGCGGGTTGAACGGCTTGGTTGTCGGTGAGGTAGTCCAATGTAGGCCCCACCCAAATGCCGACAAGTTGAGTGTGACACTTGTCAACGTTGGAGATGGAGATCCACTGCCAATTGTATGCGGGGCACCCAATGTGGCAACAGGACAAATAGTTGTAGTTGCTCAAGTGGGCACTTGGCTACACATGGGTGACGACAGTTTTCAGATTAAAAAGACAAAAATCCGGGGTGAACAATCCATGGGCATGATATGTGCCGAAGACGAAATTGGGATTGGCGAGGATCATGAAGGAATCATCGTTTTAGACCAGGACCTCACCCCGGGAACTCCGGTGAGTGAGGTTATTGAGGTGATGCACGATACGGTTTTCGAAATCGGATTAACCCCAAATCGAATTGACGGAGCCTCACATATTGGAACCGCCCGTGATGTTGTAGCCTATCTGAATCAGGATGATTCAACTGCACAACTACACATGCCGGATGTGTCAAGTTTCAAACCTGATAATACTGATCTACAAATACCGGTTGAAGTAGAAGATTCTGAGGCTTGCCCAAGGTATAGTGGTGTTACACTATCAGGAATAAAAGTAATGGATTCTCCAGTATGGCTTCAGAACAAATTGAAAGCAATAGGACAAACCCCAATCAACAACATCGTTGATATCACTAATTTCGTCTTGCATGAAACCGGCCAGCCCTTGCATGCTTTTGATGCCAACCAAATTAAAGGCAATAAGGTAGTGATCAAAACCCTACCGGATGGTACTCTTTTTAAAACCCTTGATGACACCGAGCGTGAATTGACATCCCGTGACCTTATGATTTGTGATGTCGAAGAGGGTTTGTGTATAGGCGGAGTGTTCGGTGGAGTTTCATCAGGGGTAAACTCTAACACATCCAGTATATTTCTCGAGTCGGCCTGTTTTAATCCAGTTTGGATCAGAAAAACAGCAAAACATCATGGACTGAATACCGATGCATCCTTCCGTTTTGAGCGTGGTACCGACCCAAATGGCACTGTTTATGCGCTTAAACGTGCAGCACTTTTAATTAAGGAAATTGCAGGTGGAGCCATTTCTAGTGAGCTAGTTGATTTGTATCCCAATCCCGTGAAACCGTACCCGGTTGTGCTATCCTGGTCGAACCTGGATCGGTTAACCGGGGTTCAAATCCCGCGAGAAACAGTTAGACAAATTTTAGCGCTGCTTGATTTTACGATCGTTACTGAGAATAGTGATCAACTAAACCTTGAAGTAGCTACTTACCGGGTTGATGTTACTCGCGAAGTAGACGTCATTGAAGAGATTCTTAGGATCTATGGGTACAACAATATTGGCATCTCCGATCAGGTTCAATCAACCCTATCGTATGCACCTTCTCCGGATCCTGAATTACTTGAAAATCGCATTGCCGAGCAATTGGTCAGTTTGGGCTTTCATGAGATGATGGCGAACTCACTCACTAAATCGAGTTATTACACAAACCAGGAAGATGAGCTTAATCCCAGTGTAGTCAGGCTGCTCAATCCGCTTAGCTCAGACCTGGGTGTCATGCGTCAAAATTTACTATTTGGGGGTTTAGAGGCGGTCAAGCTCAATGCCAGCTATAAAAGAAATCAATTGAAGGTCTTTGAGTTCGGCAATACCTATGCTCTACGGGATGGGGGCAATCCACTCACAGCAGATGGATACATTGAAACCAGACGTCTCGCACTATTCCTGACCGGAAATAAGTTCGATGAACACTGGCAAGTACAGAATGAAGCAAATACTTTTTATACTGTTAAAGGTGTTGTGAATCAAATATTCACGCGTTTGGGATTCAAGGCCAATGAGCTTGGATTACAGCCCATTGTGAATAATGATTTCAAAGATGGACTGACTGTGTCATACAGAAACAAAGAAGTAGTTGTCTTTGGGCAGGTGAGTCAAAATAGATTAAACCATTTTGAAATTGAAACACCTGTCTTCTATGCCAGCTTTAACTGGGATCTTTTACTAAGGTTCCATGATGGATCTGTTCACTATGAAGATCTGCCGAAGTATCCCGAAGTCAGAAGAGATCTGGCATTGATCATTGATGAAAATGTAAGCTTCACAGCGATACAGGATCTTGCCTTCCATGTAGAACGAAAGCTTTTAAAATCGGTCAATCTTTTTGATGTGTTCCAAAGCGATAAGCTTGGATCTGGTATGAAGTCATACGCGGTTAGCTTTGTCTTACAAGATGAACGTAAAACGCTGACTGATAAGCAGATTGAAAAAGTAATGAAAGGTCTGGTATCTGCCTTTGAGCAAAAACTGGGCGCTAAGCTTCGCTCTTAGTAAGAATACCAATTTCTTCAAGAGCGCGTGTAAATCCACTATCATTATGTGAAGGGGCAATAGTATACTGCTCTTTCAATTCAGCGGGCGCATTACTCACCACATAGGACTGACTGGCAAAATTCAGTAAGTCCAGATCATTATAATCGTTTCCAATGGCAAATGTTTTCGAATAAGGTTCACCGAGTCGATCACACAGACTGCGACAGGCATTTCCTTTGGATACTTCGGGATGAAAGATCTCCATCCAGATCGACTCATGATCAATAGGTGAGGTAGCTCTGACTACCTTGACACCATGACACAGGCTTTTTAAGCGCTCATACTCCAGGGGATCATCTGGTAGGATAATTAAAAACTGAGAAGCTGCTCCAAAATTCGGCTCATCAACTGATAAGATCCTCTCATATCCTGAGTACAATCCCATTCGACGAGTAAAGTCAGGATGTAATTCTCCATTTACATGATAGGCATACAAATGATTATCAGGAATGGGATTTAAAATTTTGAAGCTCACCTCCTCATCGATGAGTAACCGGGCTATGCGATAAACAGTTTGATCACTGAGGGTGAAGGATTGTATTATCTCCTTTTTGCGCCAATCCATGATGCCAGCTCCCGAACTGAAAACCAGGTAGTCTATCGGAAAATTATCTGGAATTACCCTCGAAAATGAGAAAGGAGATCGACCTGTGGCTATCACTCGAATCTGCCCAAGCCGTTCTAATCTTAGTAGGCTCTCATAATCAGTAGAAGAAACCTTCTGCTGACTCGTTAAAAGGGTTCCATCAAGGTCAGTAATGATCATTTCAAGGCATGGGTTAACCAGAAAAACTCTTTTAAGAAAGGTTGCACTTTGACCGGAAAACTTGGGTCTGTAAGCTGGCCATCATCATCAAATTTCTCTTCAACCTCGCCCACAAAAAGTTTAAACGGTGACACAACTCCTTTAACATGCAGAACCCAGGCTTGCAAGTGTTGCATGGCATTGGCTCCACCCAATTTACCAGCGCTCACTGTAACCAAGGCAAACGCTTTTTTAACATACTCAGGTTTAAAATAATCCAGGGTATTTTTTAAGGCCCCTGAATAGCTTCCGTTGTATTCGGGAGTAACTAATATGATTCCATTTGCCTCCATCAGGTAGTGGCTGAATTTCTTCATTTCGTCAGGAACAGATTCAAGGTATTTCATTCGCTCTTCCATTATCGGAAAGTCATATTCTTTCACATCGAGTAACTGACAATCTATTCCCTCTGCCTGGCTCAGTAATTCATACAGATATTTTGACACCCAATAGCTTTTTCGGCCAATTCGGGCACTCCCATTCACAATGACAATTTTCATTATTGTTTGCTTTGCTCTTTGAAACACAAATCTATTTTAAAAGTTTAGGATATCCCCGTTAAGAATGCTAAACTTGCTCACTGCAACTAATAAAAATGCCAAAATTAATCAGCCGAATTAGTCATTACTTCTCGTTGGTGACTTTTGCCCACACGATTTTTGCCATGCCATTTGCCCTGGTGGGTTTTTTTCTTGCGACTGCCGAACATGGATATTCGTTCAAATGGCATGTGTTCATTCTGGTGATCTTGTGCATGATACTGGCCCGAAATGCTGCAATGGGATTCAATCGCTATATTGACAGGTACATTGATGCCAAGAATCCCCGGACATCAAATCGAGAAATTCCCGCAGGAGTAGTAAGTGCTAGGGCAGGCATAATTTTCACCCTGGTTAATGCACTGGTCTTCATAGCCACTACTTATTTCATTAATCCCCTGTGTTTTCTTTTATCTCCGCTTGCCCTGTTAATCATTTTAGGATACAGCCTCACCAAGCGCTTCACTGCCCTCTGTCACCTGGTTTTAGGTCTTGGTTTGTCACTGGCCCCTATCGGAGCATACCTCTCTGTTTCCGGTGAGTTTCACTGGTTGCCATTGATTTTCTCAGGAGTCGTATTGACTTGGGTGGCTGGCTTCGATATCATATATGCATTACAAGATACCGAATTTGATCAGGAACATGCCTTGCATTCCATACCCGTATTTGTTGGCAAAAAAGCTGCTCTGATTATTTCGGTGATTCTCCACATTGCTACAGCGGTATTGGTTATTTTGGCAGGAATATTGACCAGTTTTGGCCTATTTTACTACATTGGATGCACGATTTTCATTGCTCTGCTGATCTATCAGCATCGAATAGTCAAGCCAGATAATCTCACGCGAGTGAACCGTGCTTTTGGTACTACCAACGGGTATGCATCGGTGTTATTTGCCGTATTCTTTTTGCTTGAAATCACTTTATAGGAGATAAGTAAAGGTAATACCAAAGTTCTCCATGATCTGGACTCTCTTATCTTCTCCCACTTTTATTTTTTCCCAATCCTGATTCTTCTCATATAAAGGGATCAAGACATAATCATCATAGACTAATCGTATATAAAACTTGGTTGAAATGTATTTATTGACCTTAACACTCAAATTGGTTGTCCAATCCATGTAATCCAGCACGGTAAAAAAGGTATCATAGTTGCTAAACAGTGTAATAACACTGGAGGTATTGAGCGTTTTCCACAACAATTTCTTGTAAGTCACCGTGAGTTTAGCCCCAGGATTGCCTTTAATCCACTGATCGCCAGCTAAACCGTATCTGGTGGGATCAATGTTCACCGTATCTGCAACAATTTTAAATTTCTGTGAAATTGGCTGGAAGTTGGCCGATATAACCTTGTTTGGCTGATAAGTTAAACCTACCCCGAGAAATACAGTGGCAGGTGCTAGAAATTTCGATACCGCAACGGTGTCATTGACCGACCTGAATCCCTCAAATAGCTGCCCATCGAAATTAAACGAAGCGTTGTAGGCGAAATTACCAAACGCTTTATGCTTTAATATGGACTTGGCTTTCATAACGTCTGAATTCTTGAAGAACTTGACGTCTTCAAGTTTGATCATCCCATACCGGTAATTGTAGTTGTTATTCCAGGACAATTTACCCTTGTTGTAGTTGGCAAAACCTGACGATGTGTATAAAAAGGTCATTTGATTATTACCACCCTTTGCCCAGTGATGATAGGCATATTGACTCAGAGTCAAATCCATCTTGCCATCAGCTTTCCAATATTTGGGCTTACCCACCGGCACCTTACGTTTTGGTATGCTAACCATTGATGCCTGACGATCAGGTGCCTGGATGGAATCTAGTCCATTTGTTCGTTTCAGCACCCGTTGAAGAAACAGGTTATCATCTACCCACATGTGCAAGCTGTGCTTGCCCTCACCACGTAAATATACTTTGGCTGAATCGGCTTGCTGGTTGGTCAAAAATATAGCATTCCGGACCTGGGCATTGTTTTTCAACACCACTGATACTGAATCTTGCTGACCGTAATGAATCCAAAAATAGGTAGAGTCATTGGCCAAATGGTAAATAAGATTCTTCCATGTGTGTTTAAGAGTTTGCAAATCGGGTATATTGGCTGAATCCTGAAAGGTATTATCCAACAGCGTGCCCAGGGTGAATCGAACCGAATCATCTTCAATTCGAAAAATTGAATCGCGGATATCCCAGCGCGCTACCCGGTTTCTTTCAACCAAAAGCGAATCCAGCCGGCTCTGGTATATGGTATCAAGTCTAAGATGAAAATGCAGGTTTTGTAATTCTTGCTGAACTGAATCTTTCTCCCACCACAATACTTCTAACAAATTACTCATTGCCAGTGAATCCAGACTTGCCTGTAAGAGGAGAGAATCTTTAAGGTGAATGATTTTTAACAAAGAATCACGTGAGATTTTCACAGTATCTTTACGCATCCAATCATCCAAATTGCCATTTGCCTGAGACTCTGATGAAAACGCAAGTGAAAAGACCAGTATGATCAGTAACCAAATTTTACGACCCATGCCATTCTGCTAAGTTTCCTACAAAGGTAATAAACCCTTTTCCTGTTCAAATATCAACGGAGATATTCCGTAATTATTCCAAAAATTCATAAACTTGCAACAATGTACCAAACAAGGAACATAAGCCCCAAAGCGAAAACCCTGTTTCGCAACATCAAAGACAGAGAAGACTAAGAGAGGAGAGAGACGAGAGGCGAGAGGCGAGAGGCGAGAGACGAGAGGCGAGAGGCGAGAGGCGAGAGACGAGCAATCGGACCCAATTCAAAGTCTTACTCTTATTTTTATTCCTTTACTTATTTCTAAGTTTTACTCTTAAGTTTTAGTTATGCTTCCATTTGCAGAACCCTATAAAATCAAAATGGTTGAATCCATCCGGATTAGCAGCCCAGAAGAACGTGAAAAGTGGATCAAAGAAGCCCATTATAATTTGTTTAATT